>JAHECH010000052.1 GCA_024641835.1 Deltaproteobacteria bacterium | reverse complement strand
ATCGGTAAGTCATATCCAAGTATTCTGAGGGCTGTGATATGTGCGGTTCGTGGCAAAGTATGACAACCTTGCGATGTGGGCAGGGCGGCAATGCAATTTTCTTCCGGCTTCCTTGGGTTTTCTTGTTTTCCTCGCATTGTCCCGAACAAATCAGGCCGGAAGTAATAATATGATGTACGTTATCTTCAGTCCCCTATCTTCAAGACGATTTCCTGCCTTCGAGCTCCATGCTGACGATGGATTCAGATATCCCTCGGACCTCCTCCAGAGTCAGTCCCAGTCCGTCGATTATGGCTTTTACCATTGGATCGCTCGCAAAGGAGACGACCTTAAATGGTTTTTCGTCAACGACATTTACGTCTGCGAACCCGGCTGCCCTCAGGCTATCGAGGTAATCATCCTTAAGAATAGCACCTGCAACGCAGCCTACGTAGGCATCGATGCTTTCTTTGATCGACTGGGGAAGGGGCTTCAGCAGGACTATGTCTGAGATCATAAAACGGCCGTCGGGCTTGAGCACTCTGTATGCCTCCTCAAACACTCTCGCCTTTTCGGGGGATAAGTTAATCACGCAGTTTGAGATGATGACATCGATGCTGTTGTCGGCAACTGGAAGGTTTTCGATCTCCCCGAGACGAAATTCAACGTTGGTGTCATCTCCTTTAGCCGCATTTTGTCTTGCAAGCTTGATCATCTCGGGAGTCATATCCACTCCAATAACTTTTCCCGTTTTTCCCACCTTCTGCGCGGCAAGGAAACAATCCAATCCTCCCCCAGAGCCAAGGTCAAGCACCACCTCGCCTTCTTTCAATGACGCGAGCGCTGTGGGATTGCCACACCCAAGCCCAAGATTTGCATCATCAGGAACAGATTCGAGCTCATTCTTTGAATACCCTATTGCGGCGGTTATGCTCCCAGCTTGGCTGGCTGATCCACAGCACGAATTGGCTACACCGCAACATGAGCTCTTGCTTTTTGCAATTGCCCCATATTTATCTCTTACAACGTCTCTCACATCTCCCATTTCCTCACCTCACTCTAAAATGTCTTTCATAATCGGCCCCAGCATGGTTTTCACAGAAGTGGCAAAGTCATCGGCTTTCAGGAGGGTTAGGCAGCAGACTTCACCTTCCCGCTCCATGCTAATGACGGCAAGCTTGTCTCCAGCCCCTATTCTCAGTTTCTTGCGTAATTCTTTCGGAAGTACGATCTGACCTTTTCCGTCAACCGTAACCAGCGCATCAATTTTGCAGCAGCCGACGTCGAAGGGTTTCAAGTTGCCCTGCTTTTCCCCTTTCGTTGATCTTCCCATAAAATCCCCCCTGTCTTACTTTTCCTACAAATCATATTTTTCATAGTAGTCTTATTTTTTTGTATGTCAAGGGTGAAAATGATTCTGGAATGCAGAATCGCCGCAAGAGGACGTTATCACCGGAAGAAACCGGAATTTGCAAATCCAACGAGCTTCCCGCAACAAGGACGTGTCGCAGGCCGCTTTCTTAAGGATGCATGATCCGCCCTATTCTATCCCGCCCTCCCCCCTTCTTCACACGCACCCAAATCACACCAGCTATAAGATATTGACAAGTACCTCAGATCGCAAATCGCACGATTTCTATGGTGTTATTCTCTTATCACAGGTTTGGGTCAGGCTGTGATCTGTAGGTCATATCCAAATTTTTGGAAGGCCCTGAAACGTTGAGGTACGTGGGTGCTATCTGCATCTTTCCGAAAACTCCTTGAGTTGCAACCAAGAGCAGAACACAGTTTCCCGTAAGGGCCACCTATTGGGCTGGACGACTTCAGGGTAAAGACTTCGCCCTGAAAACAAGAATATCTGCAACGTGACCAACTTAAACCATATTTGGGCAAGTCATAACCGACCCATTTGATTGCCGCGCATAGGCTTGTGATGCTAATCGTGGCCGGATGGAGCTATTCTAGGTCATCCAGTTGGTAAGTTTCAAAAGGCCAATGCCCTTCCAAATCGTGAGGCTTAGTGCTAAAATTAATTTATTGCCTACCGTAGACCCGCTGGCGTTCGCAGTCCGGCAGACGGCCTTTGACATCAAACGAGGGGGGTTTTATGCGGACCCGCATAAGATACCATGATAAAACGCTGGATAGGAAGCAAGCAGTTGAAACCACAAGGGTTTACATGCCATCAGCAAGAAATCTCAAGACATGTTATACGGACAGGAAATCGAAATTCTGCATCTTATGCGGATCCGTATAATCATTGTTGGTCTTGGAGATGTGCATGAGCGGCATAAATCAATCAATAGTTTTGGATGTCGTTCGCCTGCGGACGAGTTTCAAAGATGATGTAGGTAACAGCAAGGTAGTATCAGGCAGCGGCTTTTGGATGAAGCACAAGCAAGGGCGAATCTTCGTTACGAATAAACACAATGTCGATCCTAGCCTTAAACTCGGCAGCGAAACACCCTACGGGCTTGAACAGTTGGAGATTGAGTTGAGGTTATTCGACCAGAATGTCCCCAAGGCTGCTACCCAATACTTCTCGGTTGATCTTATCCATAGCCCTCCAGCATTATCAGACAGTGCAGACGTAGCGATATTCTTTGACCCCAGTTTTCTAACACCTTGTGGCAGTTATAGGCCTGGCAACGTCTTGTCGTCTCTCGATTTAGCGGATGCTGCGTTTTTTGTAAATAGTGTGGCGCTCATGGATACAGCGTCATTCATAGGCTTTGCTGGTAACAGTGTGAGTCGCTGGTGGGACAGCAAATGGAACCTGGGAGTAGCCAGAACGGTAAACATAGCTTCGGTGCCCGGAATCCCCTTCACTCACGAGGATATTCGAACGTCTGACACTATTCTGGTGGCGGGGTTGTCTTTTTCTGGATCAAGCGGAAGCATAGTCGTATTGCACGAGAAAAGTATCAAACCAGGGCTAGGCTTGAATAACCCTAACTACGTGCCGGCGAAGGTAATTGGTATCATGTCGGGCCATTGGTGGGACGCCGACCAGGACCCCGGTATGTTTCACCATTCGGGGTTGTCCTATTTCACTCGCTCTACTTCAATACTGGCACTTCTATGAAGGATATGGCCAACAAAAGCTTCGATCGGACTCCGCTTCACTCAGCTGGTTAGGCTTGCCCGTTGGCCGTAAAGGAAAGAAGAATGAATGAGGGACCGAGTGCAGAACGCGAGTTCCTGACCCGTGTGGATTCCCTTGCGAATGGGTGCATGGGCGTACCATATCGTGAATTTGAACGAATACTTAGAGAAGGCGACGCCTCTATCTCTGTAGCTTCCCTCCACCGTGTCCTCAACCTTGCGTGTGACCAATTCGGCTCCTGGCAGGCTGAGTGGCTTTTTTCTCCCGCGCATTCTCCCAATACCGTGGCGAAGACGGAAATGCAGGGGTGGGAAATACTGTGGCGTAGAATTTTCGATACCCTTGTGGAGAATGTTCCAAGTACGAAAGACCCGCTTGAACGAGAGCAAAATCTAAAATTACTACAGCATTCATTGCAGCGGGGAGTGGAATACAACGAAACAAGGCCCTGCAGAAAAATCGCAGTAACTATTCTATCTCAGGTCTCTTTTGCGGTGAACAAAATCGGGCTGCACAGCCTTGCAAAACACCTGTACGAATGGTGTCTATATCCCAAGGGAACAGTCGCTCGACCTTAATGCTCTGGCCAACAAGTCAATCAAGGCGACGGGGTTATAGCTTGGCGGTTTTGGCAAGCCTGGTTGCCCCCGCGCCTTATTTCTACGTTAGCTGAAGGGGACTTATAATGAATTGGAATGATGTCTTTAAATTGTCGAGTGCTATCCTGACCTCAGTGGGGGGAGCTGCCCTAATTATGGGAGCTTTGAGTAGTTGGTTAGGGAAGGTTTGGGCAAACCGAATACTTGAAAAAGACAAACTGAAGTATTCATCCGAACTTGAGGAGTTAAAAAATCAGTTACATAGAGAAGCTCAAAAACACCAGCTTATTTTTTCTTTATACTTTGAAGGGCAGTTCAAATTATATAATGATCTTTGGCTATCTCTATCAGAGCTGCAAGAAAAGGTTGACGAGCTCTGGGAGGAAGCTTCTAAGAAGAACTTGATATCCTTTATGAAATCTGTTCAGAAAGCAAAGCGGCAAATAATGAATAGTGCATTGCTAATCGAAAAAAACCACTACGAACAAATCCTGGAGCATCTGCGAACTTTAGAAGATTATAAGTTGGGAAAAGAGCAATTAATAAGAGCAAGGAATTTAAAGGAGAACGATTATCTAGAAGATTATGAAATTCATAATTTGATAGCAGGAAATGCGACGAGCAGGCAACGGATCAGAGATTTTACAGACATTATGTTGCAGAAAATGAGAGCTCAAATTAGTGGCTCTCAACAGGCCACAGCTAACCATGCAAATCCAGCCGACTCATGAACTCGCCGCTGATTTGCGCCGTTAACGATTTCTCCCTGTAAACTGGCGTTCTTAGGCACCCCTTTAAATTGAAGACTTCGATACGTAACTTCCAATGCTGGCTTAGATCTGAAAACGGGACTTTTAAGGACATGCTGAGGTTCATCTTCATTTCGGTAAACGTTGGTGGATGATCGACTGTATGCACGATGGACTTGGATCTGTAATCTCTCATTGTGGAGGCTCCGAAACTCACCACCCAAAGCCTCAACTTCTATCGCGCTTGAACTCGCAACACCGACCAATCTGCACGGACGGATCAGGAATTCGACTTGTCCCACACAGGCAGCTCCTTATTCATTAAGAGTTGTACTGACAGATGCCTTTCAGGGAAGGTTCTTTGTCAGGTGGGACGCAGGTCGGAAGAAATGGAATAAGTATGCGACCATCTGTTTCAATGACGACTATGGCGGAGGGTTGAATGATATGTTCAAGACGGCCTTGAAAAGGGGGGCATGCCAGGGGAACGACTGAGGCATCCGAAGCCTATCACCCGAACGATAAGGATTTCACGTTGCAGCTTTCAAAGATCAAAGGATTGAAGACGGATGCCCTCTTTATCTCCGGACGCTACAAAGAAGGCGTCTTGCTCGCCTGACAGGCACAGGAACTTGGACCGAGAGTTCGGATCCTCGGAACTGACGAAATCGGCCACCCGGAGCACATCAAGGTCGCAGCAAAAGATGCTGAGTGAACCATCTACTTCGGCTATTTCTCAGTTGAGAAATAGAGGCCATACGTTCAGAAATGGGCAACCGAGTTCAAGGGGAACTTCCAGACCGAACCAGGACTCGTAGAAGGTCTGGCCAATGAGTGCGTGGAACTGATTGCTAAGGCGGTTGAGGTGGCGGCGCGAGCCGTGAAGGAATCTGCAAGGGGTTCCCTGGCATCGGGACGACTACGCCTCCTGTGATGGGAGCCCTTGGAGAGCACAAATTTGATGTCAACGGCAACATGGTCCGCGAAGTGGTCATGTATAGCGTGAAAGACGGAGAGGCGATGTTTTACAAGTTAGAGAGCTCGACCATCGTTGACTGGTTGATGGGCTGAAGAGATAACTCCCGTTTTCATCGTGGCCACTGGAGTACCGGAGTGGCGAAGTCCTGCTGTTGACACCGACCTTTCCACCACCCAAGTACTCCATTCTTATCTCGAGAAGACCCTGCCTGTCTCTTTGCTCAAGCTATGGAGCCTTACTCTTCCAGCCAGATCCGTTGCGGAGCCCCCGGCACCAACAAGTCCAAGGATGTGCTGATCTTGGTCATGTCGGATTCATTTCCCGCGTTGCTCAGGGCTGTGATACCCAGCTGCACTGTGCCGCTGACCAGGGGGAAGGAAGGAATATCATCAGGAAGGATCGCTTCTGTGACGTCATCCAGTTCCACGTACTGGGAATCATAGCCAACTGCTTCCCCGACGGACCAGTACAGCCTGTAATTGTTCACTTCAGCGCTTGCTGAACGGTGCCAACGAATCCTCTTTCTTCTGATTCTTCCTGTCTTCCTGATTTCTACCTCGATTCCGACAGGGCGCTCTTCAACGGGATCCAAATGAAAGTGGGCCAGTTCCTTTAAATTCGGACCAACAGACTTGAAAACAATCCCGCTGGCGTTGGTGTTTAAACACTCAATCTCTCCGCTGATCTGGTTCGGGGACTTGGGTCGCCCGAAGGTGAAGGGCTTTTTGTGGCCGGAACTCTTATTTTCGGTCTCGACCTGGATGATCTCCTGTTCGTTGTACTCGTGGTTTCCTGTAATTTCTTGCGAGGGGACTTCAGGGTGCCTTTCAATGAAGGTTTTGGACAGATCCTCTGGTTCCTGGAGTTTCGGATCATGAGGCTCAAAGACATCCGGCTGCAGCGAAATACTCCCCTCCGGCTCTTTCCCCTTTCCGAGGGAGCTGCATTGGAGGTACCCAAGGAGACCGATATTGTGCGCCGGCTTGTCTGTTCTGGTGCCCCTGAGCAAGTCAATGTCCGAATCCACCTGTCGGTCTTTGTGGAAGATAGGATCAAAGACCTTGTCTTTATCTCTCTCCCGCCAAATGCCGAAATGGCGGCATACCGATTCTCGTACTTCAACTTTCGCTTTCTGGTCGCCTGCAATTCTCAGTCCTATGGCGGTTGACGCGTGGGGAAGGGGAGAGACTTTCACCTTACTAGGGTATATCTCACAGAGATTACGCGCCACAGGAGGAAAAAGGGCAGATCCTCCCACCAGATAAACGCCAGCGAAGCTCTGACTCTGTTCCGGGTTCTGATCAATCCCTCCCAGAACAGACTGGAGACTCTTTAGACTTCTTTCAATGAGCTGACCACACCGTTCGTACACGAGCCCTGTGTCAAGCATCACGGGTTTCTGATCCCTGAGAACCGTGGCGAGGTCTATGACCATCTTCTTGGTGTTCGATTTCAAGCCTTCCTTTCGTTCCCTGCATTCCTCCAGGAGCCGCGCCCTATCGTTCGGAGTGAGGGTTTCCTGCGTAAGGCCGATCTGCTCAAGGGCGAGGTTCAGGATGATCTCATCAAAGTCATCTCCTCCTAGTCTTGCAATACCCTCATGAGCGAGGATATCATGACTCGGGTCGGCAATCCCTACGACTGAGGTATCAAAAGTCCGTCCTCCCAGATCGTACACAGCGACATATCGCTTCGGGCTCCTGGGCTCCAAATCCCGCATATGTCGATAGAGGAACTCCACAGCAACGGCCGAAGGTTCGTTCATGGATCCGAGCACTGTGAAGCCCGCTTTCCTGAAACCTTCCAAGGTAATGTGGCGCTGATTGCTGTTAGCATTCGCGGGGGTGGCCACCATCACCTCCAGCGCATCCTTCTTTTTCAAGCTGATGTTTCCATGCTTGGTGACCATCTGCCTCACATGGTTCAGAAAAAGGGTCACCACTTCAAGCAGGGTAATGGAGAAATCAGGTCCGAGGTCTACGGGATCTTCAGGCCGGAATTGGCCAGCCAGGCGTTTCATAGAGCGAAGGATAAACGCATCGGGATGGTTGAGGAGATAGGTGGCATCCCAGCCAAAGTGTAGGATTCCATCCTTGACCCCTACTAAGGTCGGGATGTACTCCTTCGTCTCCCCTCGCCAGGAAAAGGTGCACACCGGATAATTCCCGATCTCCCGGGCGGCTACAACCGTCCTGGTCATCCCAAAGTCAATGCCTAATCGGATGGTCATCCCTTGGCCACACTCGTGAAATCAGCAAGGATATTGTCCCCAGGAGAGTCAATTACCCGTCCCTGATGCTGCCTGATCAGGGAGAACATCACCTGCTTGTATGTCTCCAGGGTTTTGACCGTTGCAGCTTCATCTTCCCTCATCATCCGACTATAGCCGGCCACATCGGCACTGAGGACAGCAGTCAACTTGCGTTGGAAATCCTGCGTGTTCGTGGGATCACTCCCTAAAAGAAAAAGCCTCCCGAGGGGAACAGAGGTCCCGGGAGGCTTCACTTTCAAAACCTTCAGATGGCTTGTTTTCATCGCCATCTCCGGAAGGTCACGGTTAGGCTGAAAGTTAACCGGAATACTGAATTGTGACCGAATTAATCTTAGAATAGACCTTATTCGGAAAGATGTCAAGGCCCTTTACTTACCTGATCTGACAAGCGATTACCAGCTGTAAGCACTTGTTTGAAAGACCACACATCCGCTTTCCACTTCGATACGCATGGTTAAATCCCCAAAGGGCCAAAAAGTCCGCTGAGTGAAAGCCACTTCCCGAACGGACGCCACTTGGGATTACTGGATGTAATCGCTGCTGCAACGGTGCTCTCTGCGCCTTGTTCTCGTTGACCTGAACGACTTTCTGCCACCGCTCTCTTTTCTTAAACCCCTCCAAAATCACGATTTCGGCATTCGGTCTCAATGAACGAATAGCGGAGCAAGGGCTTTGTAGATCAGCTCCGCCCAACTCTGCCCAAATGCGCCCAAAGGAGTGCCACACTTTATCCCGTGATCTACCAGCAGAAGCGCGACCCTCTGAGCGGTGCGAGATTCCTTGCCACAGGTCAATTTGTTAACTACAATCACCCCAAAGAAGGAGACACCCCATGAAATGCGGCATTGAGATAGAATCGATCGACGTGGCAGCAGAACAAGGCTGGACGTCATATTTTTTCGATGGCAAAAAAGAACATAAACCTGCGTGTCCCAGCTGCACTGGAACCTTATTGCAAGAAGGAGAGGACAGAGAGACGGGACCCATAAGATGGATCATCTGCCTCTAATCACATAGCGCATAGCATCTAGAATCTTGGATTTCAGGTTGCGGACACGGACCACGGGCACGTTATTTTGTAACTAATATTCGGCTACGTCCCCCTGAGCGGGTCAGGTTGAAAAAAGGAGGGAATCTATTTGATCAAAAATTTATTTTCCTCTCTCAGGGCGAAACTGAAAGGCTCTCCTCTAGTGATTAGAGAGATCATCTATGGACTGATGCTCCATGAGATGGATCTGGAAATGAAGAAGGAAAAAGGACATCTGGATAACCTCTTTATGTTGGCCATCTTTGGAGATCTGATCGGTCTTCCTCTGCTTCCACCTTATTATTCTTTGCGACTCCTGCCTCATATCATTCCTTCTCTTGAAACATGGAAAAGGAGGGTTCTGAGAGAAAAAGATCTGACCGATTTTGTAGCACATGATCTTTGACGAGAAATTGGCCCTAAGTAATTGGGGGCGGGTTCACATTTTATTGCTTCCCGCGGTTCAGTTAATTTGGTAATCGTAATCGGCCCTCCACCTGCCTGGTCGATAGACTTGGGATGTTAACCGTTACCCAATGAGGGCCATTCGAGGTCGGCCATTTGGCAAGAAAGGGAAAGTCACAGGCACGATTTGGGAGGCTACTTTTCCCCTTAGCCTTTAATAACACGAAAAAGGTAAGCCAACTTGACACTCTATGCCTGAAACATCCATTATTAAGATTGGACCATAACCGTATTTACAATGAAATGAGATAAGGAGGACCAAGATATGGATGTCGCTGAGGCCATCAAGGAGAGAAAGAGCGTACGGGCCTTTAAACCCGCCCCTGTCTCGATGGATATGATAAGAGAGATAGTTGAACAGGCCTTAAGAGCTCCGTCCTGGGCGAACACCCAGCCTTGGGAGTTTGCCATAGTCACCGGCAAGCAACTGGAGGGAATACAGAAAGGCTTCCTCGAAAGGGGAGACCAAGAGCCTAATCCGGACGTTGCTCGCCCTTATGATTTCCCTGAACCCTATATGTCCCGGGTCATGGCGCTCCCCTTCAGGAAGCAGATGCCAAGCAAGGAGGACATGGATCTCCGGAGGATACAGAACTTCAAGCACTATGGTGCCCCGGCAGTTATCTACCTGCTTGTCGGACGGTCCTTCTTCTATCAGCCAAAAGGCATCAATGTTTGGTCATTGTATGACTGCGGTGCGGTGGTGCAGAACATAATGCTGCTTGCGATCAATTACGGGCTAGGAACCATCGCCCAGGCGCAGGCAGTTGTACATTCCGACATTGTCAGAAAGGTGTTGAACATACCCCAATCCAAGCTTATAGCACTGGGAATAGCGATTGGCTATCCCGACTGGGATAACCCCATAAATCAATCCCGCACCGAGAGAGAACCGTTGGTCGAAGTGGCCAGATGGTATGGTTTTGAATAGGTCCAAGTTTAGCTTTCGGGACCGATCAATCATATAGCGGCGGATTGAAGCTTTGGACTGCTAATCTCTCGTCAGGAGGAGCACCTCTCCGCTTTCCATTCCGATACGGATTGGATCGAAAAGCCGGTGAACGACAAGCCCATTTTCCGATTTTTTCATCCCTTGAGAGGCCGGGCGCGGGCAGAGAAGAGCCACCCCGGCCTCCGAGTCACATCCGTGAAGATTCTCAATCCACCTCATTGCCTCTAGGTCAGTCACCTTCCCAAGATAGCGCTGGGTGGTAGCCAGGTTGGAGTGCCTGAGAACGACCTTGCTCACGATCTCAATAGGCATTCCCGATCTGGAGGCATATGTGGCTGCGTGTCTCCGCAGGTCATGGGGCTTTAAGTTGATTCCGACGAGTTCACCCGCCTTTTTCACCACCATTCTCGCAGCAGGATAGGAAATAAAAAAGATCCGTTCATTTGGCTTGCTCCCTTTCTGCCGGATGTATTCGCTCAAGCGATGGGCCAGTTTTTGAGGGATGAAGGCAACCTCTGTTTGGCGACCGCTTTTGGGTGATTGGATGATGATCCTTCCCCCTTCAATATCAGAGGGCCTCAAGTTGAGTACCTCACCGATTCTCATCCCTCCGCGAGCCATCAGTTCCAGCATGAGACGGTTTCTTTGATTCTGCGTCCTGAAGATGATTTCATCTATGGTCTCTTTTTCCACGATTTTCCAGGGAACGGGCTTGAGATCTTTGAAGATCTTTCGGAGTATGAGTGAATCTCAGGGATTCTGGAAATTCTCATTGCCTGAGTTTATGGTGAAACTGAAGAAGGCTCGGAGTAGTGAAAAGCGCAGCCTCTTTGTAGATTGCTTGGCCCCCTCGGTGAGGTGGCCCAAGAAGGATAGGATCTCCTCCGAGGTCAGGGATTCTCCTTCCCTTTCACCGAATTGGGTGGAAAACCCCTTAAGAATGTATTCATAGTTCCTGAGCGTGTTTTTTTTTCGAGTTCATCCTGTGGTAATCTAGAAAAGACTTGGCAGCCTGTGAAACTTTCATGGGGAACCTCCTTTTGTATGGGTTTGAATCGGATTGCTCTAGCCTCAACTATCTGATAATAGACCCCTTAGAATCATATGTCTTGTCGGAGTTGCAGCGGAAAATGAGTGAAGCATTTCGAGTCTTCCTTATAGGCGATGACGATTCCCTGAGGAGTCTTCCCCTCAGACGATATGAGAGGATGCTGAAAGCTGATCCAAAGGAATGTCTCCCGGGATACGCTGGAAAGCGAGTACGCTATGCCCTTGTTGTTCTGGAACTGGTCAACAGAAAACCAGAGAAAATCATCCAAACCCAATATTCTTATCTATCGTTCGATGCTGAAGGGAAAATAGACTTCACCGAGTTCGAAAAACAGGCAAGGTTAGTGATGGAGGTCGTAGGTTCTTTGGATTCAAAGCAAAAGCACGGGCGGATTATTTTTGTGGGACACAGATTTGCAAGAAAGCGCTTCCAGGATCTCTATCGGTGGACCCCAAATCCGGAGCTTGAAGCCGCAATCGTGGAAGCCGCCTTGGGAAAAGCCTAAGGGATGTTAGCGGCAAAAGTCATTTCGAGCCGTTCATTTGGGTAGTGTTGAATCGCCCGATTTTCATGTATTGTGATGTTAATCGGAACCAGAACAGGGATATTCGAAGTCAGCCAGATGGCAAGAAAGCTTTGTGGCCATCAGAGGGATCAGGAATTCTCGACCCCCATATCTAGTGATAGGCTAAATCGCGATATCGCTCCCTTTTACCAACCTCGCTTACAGATCAGGAAGTCATGCCGAAGCATTCTCCAGGGATTTAAAGCGGCGTGTCGTGGCAAGATATAAGTGGCTTCCAGTTTTTCAACCGTTCGCCAACCAGATGGATCATCCCCTACAGAAGATTCAGGAGCAGACCCCCTCTATACAAAAGTTAAGAAGTTTACGGCGTCTTCACGACAGCGTCCCCGTCTTCACGGGGACTCGTCAGTTGCATGAGAAATTATGACCTGTAGATTTGATCGCTTTTGTCTTGTGCCCGGCACTCAATTTTCCTTACACTCCCCTTACTCAATCGTGCCTATTGCCCCGTTGACGCTTAAAGTCCGCATATGCCTTGCAGTTCAGCCGGATGTTCCCCCTGGATGAGAGATTGCCCACCAAGCTGATCAGCGGCTTGCGCTGTTGCCACAAGTTGCCCCACAACCTGCGGAGAATGCGCGGCACGGAATAGAATTCCCGGTTGCAGGAGAGCATTTCTTCGATGATGCCGTCCATGGACAAATGCTTATACCGGGCCACCGGGAAGGTTAGCGTGTAGTATTTCCAGTCCTTCGGGAACGTATCGAAGGCGATGCGGTCCTCTGATTTCATCTGGTCCCACAGGCGTGTGCCGGGCAAGGGCGTCAAGAACAGCACATTAAGATTGTCCACGCCGTACTGGCTGGCCACCTCGGCGATACGTCTGCCGATACCCGGTTCGTCTATGTCCAAACCGATGATAAAGGAACCCGCGACCAGAATGTGGTGCCGCTGTATTCGCCGCACGGAGGCGCGGAAGTCCCGGCCCTTCAGAAGGTTGAATTTCTTGCCCAGCTCCAGGAGCCCTTCTAGGGCGGGGGTTTCAAAGCCGATGAAGACGCCCCTGCACCCTGCCTTCTCGGCCAACGCCAGGAGTTCCT
>JAHECH010000051.1:6650-12867 GCA_024641835.1 Deltaproteobacteria bacterium | reverse complement strand
CACTGCCTCGGAAGTGATCGCTTTTCTCAGCAAAAAGCCGTTTCATGGTGTTCAAGGCAATATGGATTCTCTGGAAGTGAAGGTGTCCCTTCCGGAGAAGAAGGTCATCGAAATCAGCGGCTACAGAATTGGGCTTGTCCATGGATGGGGTGCTTCCGAAGGACTGGAGGACAGGATCAGAGGCGAGTTTCATGACGTGGATGCGATTGTCTTCGGACATTCCCACAAGCCAGCAAATTATCGGAAAGAAGGAATTCTCTTCTTTAATCCGGGAACAAGCACAGGATTTTCATCAAAGGGGATCCATACCCTTGGGATTCTTGAATGCGGTGACGAACTGAGCGGTGAGATCATCGCCATTGACTGACAGGCTGCTCAAAAACGTCCATCTACGGCGTTGCCCTCATCCCTCGCCCTGTTAAATTCTCGCGATGCGAGACGGCAAAGCCGATTTAACAGGGCGAGTCGTTGCGACGTACTTGCATGTACGCCTCACTCCGCGGCCTGCCTGCCGCGGGCAGCGATTTCGGGCGCCTTGTATCTGGGCGTTTTTGAGCAGCCTGCGAGCAGGTCTCTTTCAGGAACCTGCAAGGAAACTCTGTCCCGGAGACGACAGCGGCGGAAGCATCGAGAAGGGAGTGACATGATTTTATGAAGACGCTTTGGGCGCCATGGAGAATGGGCTATGTCCTTTCGAATCAGAAGAATGATGGGTGTATCTTCTGCCCGGGGATGGACCGGAGTAAAGATAAAGAGCGTTTGATCCTCCATGTCGGGTCTTCAACCATAGTGTTGATGAACAGGTTCCCTTACAATAACGGCCACCTTCTTGTCGCCCCCTCAAAACATGTGCCCGGACTTGAGCATCTTTCCCGTAAAGCGAGCCTGGATCTCCTGGTAACCGTCCGCAGGGCTGTAGAGATTCTAAGGGAAGTCATGAATCCGGAGGGCTTTAACGTGGGCTTGAATCTGGGCCATGTGGCAGGTGCAGGAATGGAAGATCATATGCACTTTCACATCGTTCCACGGTGGAAGGGGGATACCAATTTCATGACCGTTCTCGGGGATGTGAGGGTCATCCCTGAGCACATCAAAGAGACTTATGGAAAATTGTACCCTGTCTTTAACGCTTTGAAATAGGGGTGGAAGATGAATCATCTCAAAGTGATCCTTTTCATTCTCCTGGGGCTGGTGGCAGTTGTCGTCATCGTACAAAACCACGATGCGATGTCTACGGCAGTAACGTTCAGGCTCAATACGGTATTCTTTGGAGAGAAGACAACCTCTCTCATCTCCCTTTACACGATCGTTTTCTTCACTTTCCTGCTCGGGGTAGTCCTGACCGGGGTGTACGGCATCGTGGATCGTTTCCGGCTTAAGAGAAAGATCAGGGTTCTCACAAAGGAATTGCAGGAAAAGGATCGGGAGCTGAACTCTCTTAGAAACCTGCCCATCACATCTGACGATGTGGGAACCATAAAGACGGAGAGCGCTTAAAGGGAGTGAGGTGGAACAGGTTTAATGTCCCCACAGCTCTGGCAATGGTTTTCGGATTCTTCAACCCCTGAAATCCTCCTGAGCATTGCGCTCAGCCTCACCCTCGGCTTCATCGTTGGCCGGTTGACAAAACAGATTAGGAGCACCAGATCAAAACGCTTCACGAGAGACGGGGACAAGGCCTTTTTTAAAGGCATCCAGTATATCCTTTCCAACGATCATGACCATGCCATAGAAGAATTTGCCAAATCCGTGCAGATTAACTCTGACACGATTGAAACCTACGTGGCCCTGGGGAATTTGTACAGGTCCAAGGGCAACATTGACAGAGCGATCCGCATCCGGCAAAGCATCATCCTGAGACCCAACATTGACGAGCAGATCAAACTGAGAGCCCTCATTGACCTTGGCCTGGATTACCGCATGGGTGGGCTTTTCAACAGGGCCCTGGAAACTTTCTCCAAGGTGCTCCAAAAAAATCCAGCGGAGCTAGAAAGCCTCCATGCGGTGGAAAGAATCTATGAGGAAATGAAAGACTGGGAGAATGCCTTTGCGACGCGTCAAAAAATAGCTCGCCTCACGAAAGGGGATCACGGTCACATCCTTGCTCATGATCAAACTGAGATGGGGAAAATCTTCCAGGAAAAAGGGGATATATCTAGAGCAAGGTCATGTTTTGAGAAAGCCCTTTCCATCCATGATGGATGTATAGATGCCTGCCTCCACCTCGGGGATCTTTACTTTGAAAAGCGGGAGTATAAAAAAGCGATCGCGGCATGGAAAAAGGTGGTAACTACAGCACCGCAGTTCACTTTCCTCGCCTACCGGCGATTGGAACGAGCCTATGCCAGCATGGAGAACTTAAAACCTGTGGAGCTATTCCTTAAGGAGTGTGCAGAATCCAACGCAGATGCTTTTACCCATGTGGCCCTCGGGCGGTATCTCTACAATGAGAAGAATTACGCCGAAGCCCTCAGAGAGGTGGACAACGCTCTGGCACTGTATCCTACCTTCTGGGAAGCGAGGCGGCTCAAAGGCGAGATCCTTCTCAACCAGGGGATGAGGGAGGAAGCGCTGGAAGCCTACCAGGATCTCATTGCGCATTTGAATGTGCCGTACTTGAACTTCCAGTGCAAGAACTGCGGCTTCAGACCCTCAGATCTGCAATGGCAGTGTCCGCAGTGCAAGCAATGGGATACCATAGAGCTCATGGATTCGGGGGAGACGTCCAGCAGCGCAGGGCCGGTCGAGCCCAGAGGAGCGATTCCTGCGCCGGCACAGGAAAAGAGAGAGGAACACGGATGAACGACATGACCCCGATGCTCAAGCAATACCTGATGATTAAGGGTGAGCATCCTGATGCAATTCTCTTTTTCCGGTTGGGCGACTTCTACGAGATGTTTTTTGATGATGCGAAAACCGCCTCGCGGATTCTTGGAATCACACTGACATCCAGAGGTTCGTACAACGGGCAGAAGGTACCCATGTGCGGTGTTCCTCACCACTCCGCCCGCTCCTATATAGCGAGGCTCATCGAAAGCGGATGGAAGGTGGCCATCTGTGAGCAGATAGAGGATCCCAAAGTGAGCAAGGGGATCGTCAAAAGGGAAGTGATCAGGGTTGTAACTCCCGGCTCGGTGATTGAAGAGGGGGAGGTGGATAAGGAATCCAATGTTTACATGGCCGCCATCTCCGGAAAAGAGAGCCCTTATGGCCTCGCGCACCTCGAACTCTCCACGGGCGAATTCCGGCTCACGGAGGTGGGAGAATGGGACGACCTCCTTGCCGAGCTCGCGAGAATCAAGCCGGCAGAGCTGCTCATACTCGAAAAGCATGATCTCTCCAAGCGCCGGGGGCTATCCTCTTACAGGCTTGAAACCCTGAGCAGTGAGGATTTTGAAGAGGGCAGCGCCGGCGCACTTCTGAAAGAGCAGCTGGGCGTGAAATCCCTTGCCGGATTTGGATGTGAGGAGATGATCCAGGGGATCGTCGCTGCGGGCGCGTTGGTCTATTACCTGAAGAAGACACAGAAGGCAAATCCCGAACACATCAAGGAGATCTTCACCTATCTTCTGGGTGAATTCATGTTCCTGGATGAGCCTACCACCGTCAATCTGGAACTTTTTAGGACCATGAGGCGGCACTCCGATAAGGGATCCCTGTTCCATATTCTCAACAAGACTTTGACACCTATGGGAAGCAGGCAGCTTAAGAGGTGGATCGGATACCCTTTGCTTGACCTGCGCGAAATCCGGCGTCGGCTGGCTGCCGTGGCGAGCTTGAAGGAGGACAGGATCTTTAGAGAGGAGATCAAGGAACAGCTTGAAGGAATCTATGACATTGAAAGGCTAAACGGCAGGATTTCTCTCGGAAGGGCGAACGCTCGCGACCTGTTAGCCCTTATGCTCTCAGTTCGTCCTTTGCCGGAACTGAAATCGAGGCTCGCCAAGTCCCCAAGTGAACTCCTCGCAGACATGGCAGGCCAACTGGATACCCTAGACGACATAGGCGATTTGATCGGCAAAGCCATTGCCGATGATCCTCCTGTGTCGCTCAGAGAAGGGCGGCTTATCAGGAAGGGATACCATCAAGAACTGGATCATCTGTTGGACGCGACAAGGAATGGGAAAGCGTGGATCGCGGATCTAGCCGTCTCCGAACAGAAGAGGACCGCTATATCCAGCCTCAAGGTGGGGTACAATAGAGTTTTCGGATATTATATCGAGGTGTCCAAAGCCAATTTGCACCTGGTGCCCCCGGACTACATCCGAAAGCAGACCCTGGCCAACGCAGAGCGCTTCGTCACGGAGAAACTGAAGGAGTATGAGGAACTGGTTTTGGGCGCAGAGGAAAAGAGGGTCGCCCTGGAATACGAGATTTTCGAGGAAATCAGGCAGAGGGTGGCGCTTGAAAACCGGCGAATCAGGGAAGCGGCAAACCTCATCAGCGACTTGGATGCCCTTGTCTCCCTTGCCGAGGCAGCGGAGGCATATGGATTCACTTGCCCGGAGGTCAATGACGGACCCGTCATCCATATCGTGGATGGGCGACACCCTGTGATCGAACAGACCGTGAAGGACGAGGCGTTCGTACCCAACGACGTATACCTGGATGACAGGGAGCAGCAGCTCCTGATTATCACGGGCCCCAACATGGCTGGAAAATCGACCGTACT
Organism: Deltaproteobacteria bacterium; assembly: GCA_024641835.1. GTDB lineage: Bacteria > Desulfobacterota > DSM-4660 > Desulfatiglandales > HGW-15 > JAHECH01. The sequence goes on along the minus strand of JAHECH010000051.1, from coordinate 8,195 downwards.
CCGGCAAGTGGCCCTCACGGTGCTCATGGCTCAGATGGGAAGCTTTGTGCCTGCCTCCAAGGCGATTGTCGGTTTGGTGGACCGCATTTTCACTCGTATCGGCGCCACAGATGATCTCGCCAAAGGCCAGAGCACGTTCATGGTTGAGATGAATGAAACCGCGAACATTCTGAGGCATGCGTCGCCGAAGAGCCTTGTGATTCTCGATGAGATCGGCAGGGGCACGAGCACCTATGATGGTCTCAGTATCGCCTGGGCTGTGGCTGAGGCGCTGCACGACAGGAATGCCAAGGGTGTCAGAACCCTCTTTGCAACGCACTATCACGAACTGACGGAGCTCGTAGCCACCAAGGAGAGGGTGAAAAATTTCAATATTGCAGTGAAGGAATGGAATGACCAAATCATATTCCTGAGAAAACTCGTCCCAGGGGGGACGAGCAGGAGTTATGGTATCCAGGTGGCGCGCCTTGCAGGCTTGCCTTCAGCGGTGATTGAGAGGGCAAGAGAGATCCTGGACAACCTTGAAGGGAGAGAGATGGGCGAGGGCGGAGTGCCCCTTGTGGCCGGCACCAGAAGGAAGAAGGAAAAAGAAGAGATCCACCAGCTTCATCTTTTCGGTGTGCAGGATCACCCTCTAAAGCGGTGGATCCAGAAACTTGACATCTCCTCCATGACTCCGTTAGAAGCTCTGATTGAACTGAATAAGCTAAAAAGTTACCTGGAAAACCAGAGATGATGACATCAAGGAATTCCCCCATCTTCGTTCTATTCATTGTCTCATGCTTGACGCTGTTTGCGGCGGACGTCTTCGAAGCCTCAGGTAGAACTCCTTCCAATGCACAGATGCTCTTGGGGAAAGGCGACCTTTGCAGGAAAACGCTCTCAGCTTCAAAGAACAAGGGGAGCCGCGAAAAGTGGCTCGAGTGCATCAACGTCTATCTGGATGCAGTCAAACGCTACCCGGACGGCGGTGAAGCCCCTCTGGCCCTCTATAGGGCGGCGAGGGTTTACACGAAGCTCTACACCTATTCAGGCAGGCCGCAGGATCTGGATGATGCCATTGAACTCTACCGGCGCGTGGTGAATGAGTATCCCTCCCACCGTGTTGCGGATGACGCCCAGTACCGCATCGGTGAAATCTACTACGAACAAAAGAACGATCTCACCCAGGCCTATGTGGAGTTCCTGAAGGTGGATATCAAATTCCCCGACGGCGATATGCGCGCCAAGGCTATGGCGATGCTGGATAAGGTGGGTGAAGCGATCAACAAAAAGGAAGACAAACAGCTCGCATCGAGGGCCCCATCGCAACCGACAGGCCTGATCCAGGTTCAGCATATTCGTCACTGGTCAACGCCCAACTACACGCGGGTGGTCATCGACCTGGAAAAGCCTGTGCCATACGAATCAAAGCTTCTTAAGGAGGACAGAAGCCAAAATAGGCCTGCCCGACTATACGTTGATCTAAAAGGGGCGTGCGTCACATCGGACATTGACGAGACCATCCCCATCGGCGATGGTTTGCTCACGAGCGCAAGGGCGGCC
>JAHECH010000051.1:0-6640 GCA_024641835.1 Deltaproteobacteria bacterium | reverse complement strand
GTTGTCTTGGATATCGACAGCATCGAGGGATACAAGATATTTCCTCTTCAGGATCCTTTCCGCATCGTGGTGGATGTGCGGGGCGCGAATGGAAAACAGGAAAACAAGAAAGAGGTAGCCAAGGCAGAAAAAAGAGCCGTCAGAAGAGGGGTTCGAAAGGCAGAAAAGCCTGACGAAACCGTATCCCTTGCACGACAGCTCGGTCTGACCGTGAGGAAAATCGTGATTGATCCCGGCCATGGGGGCAAGGACCCCGGGACGTTTCTTGGTAACGATGTGAAGGAGAAAAACATCGTCCTGAACCTTGCGCAAATCCTGGCAAAAAAGCTGGAGCAAAGGCTGAGGGTTGAGGCTGTTCTTACGAGGAACACCGATATCTTCGTGCCTCTGGAGAATAGGACTGCTTTTGCGAACATGCAGAAAGCGGACCTGTTTCTCTCCCTCCACGTCAATGCCTACAAGCAAGGAGACGTGTACGGCTTGGAGACCTATTTTCTGAACATGGCAACGGATGAGAGGGCGGTCATGCTGGCCGCCAGAGAGAATGCCACCTCAGAAAAGAGCATCAGTGATCTTCAGAAAATCTTGAACGATCTCATGCTCAATACCAAGATCAGCGAGTCGAGCAAGCTGGCCTATGACATCCAAGAAGGGATGATGGTCCAGGTCAGGAAGAAATATGAAAATATAAGAGATTTGGGGGTGAAGCAGGCTCCCTTCTACGTGCTTATCGGGGCTGATATGCCTGCCATTCTGGTAGAGATAGGATTTCTCACCAACCCTGTGGAGAAAAAGCGGCTCCAGAACAGGAAATACCTGGAAAGCATTGCGGACGGGATCGTTTCAGGGATTGAGAATTACGTGAAAAGCTTCGAGCAGGCATCTGTTAGAGGATGACCGGCCTTATCACGCCAAGGAAATCCCCTATCCGCTGTTCCAATCCAGACATCGAATCGGGGGAGGATCTCTTTCTCATTTATTTCTTCGTCCTTAGAAAAGCATCGATGAAGGTGTCGATGTCGCCATCCATGACCTTTTCCAGATTACCCACCTCCACATTGGTGCGATGATCTTTCACCAGCCGGTAAGGGTTGAACACATATGACCGGATTTGACTGCCCCAGGCAATCTCCTTTTGGGTTTTATGAATCTCCTGCTTTTTTTCTTCCAGCTTGTTCTTCTCCAGCTCGTAGAGCCTCGCTTTCAATACTTTCAAGGCCATGTCCCTGTTGCGGTGCTGGGATTTCTCGTTCTGGCACTGGACCACGATGCCTGTGGGAATGTGGGTAATACGCACAGCGGAGCTGGTCTTGTTCACATGTTGTCCCCCGGGTCCACTGGCGCGGAAGGTGTCAAGGCGAATATCCTTCTCATCGATTTCAATTTTGATATCCACGTCCACTTCAGGGTAAATCGACACCGAGGCAAAAGTGGTGTGCCGTCTTCCTGTCGCATCAAATGGAGAGACCCTCACCATGCGATGAATGCCATGCTCTGATTTCAGAAGACCATAAGCCCACGGCCCGGTCACGGTAAAAGTGACATTCTTGATTCCCGCCTCTTCACCTTCCAAGTAGTCGATGACGTCAACCGAGAATTTCTTGGACTCACACCATCGCGTATACATCCGGAGAAGCATCTGAACCCAGTCCTGCGCCTCAGTTCCACCTGCTCCTGCATTGATGGCAATGATGGCGTTCCTTTTGTCATCGGGATCAGAGAAAAGCAACTGGACGTCGAGTCTCTTGATCTCTTCGGCAATGCGGGAGATATCCTTCTGCACCTCTTGCAGGGTGGACTGGTCGCCCTCTTCGATGGCCATCTCAGCCAGAAGCCTGGCATCTTCTGTTTCCTGATAGAGCTTCTTCCACTGATCAATCTTCTCTTTCAGGGCAACATGCTGCTGGCTGACCCTGGATACCTCTTCCTTCTCCTTCTGCCAGAATTTGCCCTCTGCCATGATCTTCTCGATTTTTTCGAGCTCATTTTCCTGCGCATCCAGGTCAAAGATGACCTCTTAATGCGTGGAGTTGAGCCAAAATATTTTCTATTTTCGTCATTATTTCCTGATGCATATCTTTTGCCTCCCGGAACACTCGGATTCAAAGGTGAGTTTCTAGCATCCTTCCCCGTGAGATTCTCATGGAGGGATGCCATGAGACCTTTTCTTGAAATCATACCATAAAACATAAAGCAAGTTAATCAAGCTCAAAATAAGGAGCGCAACCGCAAAGAAGTCCCCGTGCAGGGTATAGACGGTAAAGGTTGAATTCTCTAAAGGGAGCCTCGCGAGGAGGACTTCCTCTCCGAAAAGATCTCCCCTTTCCATGACTTCCCCCTTCTCGCTGATGAACCCGCTGAACCCTGTATTCGCTGCCCTGACCAGGGGCCTGCGATTCTCAACAGCCCTGAACACAGCCATGGAAAAGTGCTGGTACGGCGCTGAGGTCATTCCAAACCACGCATCGTTGGTCAGGTTGGCCAGGATCTGAGCTCCTTTCTTCACGTGAGCCCTCGCCAGTTCCGGGAAAATGCTCTCGTAGCAAATGAGAACCCCCACGGAAAGATGGGGAGGGCCGATGGGCGCCACGTTCTTCCCTGGGGCAAAATCGCCAGCGGAGACCACCAGCCTTTTTGCGAAAAAGAGGAGTCTCTTCAGAGGCACATACTCACCGAAAGGCACAAGGTGGACCTTGTCATAGTAGCCTAGCACCCTAGGCTCGGGACTGATCATATAAGCGCGATTGTGGAATACAGGCACCCCCCTCTCCAGGCTATAGGCAGGGCTTCCGAAGAGGAGGTGAGCACCCATTTCTTCTGAAATCATCAGGACCTGGCGGCCGAGCTCGCCATCGTCCTGGAAAAAGAAAGGGACACTGGTTTCCGGCCATACCACCAGCTCGGGCTTCTGATTTGAAGTGGATAGGCTAAGGCGGCGGTATCTTTGAATGGTTTTCCCCTGGTATTCAGGGTTCCATTTCACAGCCTGATCAATATTTCCTTGAACCGCAGCCACAAGGGCAGATCTCGGAGCCTTCCGCTGTCCATCGCTGAAGTGGAGCTCTTGGAGCCCATAGGCCAACGAGGAGGTTATCGTGAGAATAACCAGTGGGAACTCCCATCTCATGGAGCCTCTTTTGGGAAAGGAGCGGTCCAGCAACAGGGTGTAAATGAGCGTATTGGCAAGGACGATCAGGAAGGAGACACCATAAACCCCCACCAGGTCAGCGATCTGAATGATCTCAAGCCGTTGAAACTGGCTGTATCCGAGGAGACACCAGGGAAAGCCTGAGAGCAAGAAGCTTCGCACGTATTCCAGACCGACCCAGGCACCGGCAGCTTTGAAAGAGACCAACCGAGAGCCCCCGAGGAGGGAAAAGAAGAGAGAGAAAGAGGCTGGATAGAGACTCAGGTAAAGGGCAAGAAGAACCAGGATAGAAAGAGCAACGGTCCAGTCAAGGTGCCCGTAATGGCCCATGACAAAAACAACCCAATACACAAGGGTCATGAAATGCGCAAAGCCTGCGGCAAATCCCAACTTGAAAGCCTGGACAGGGCCTGATCCCTGAATGCTTTTCAGGAGGGGGATCAGGGCAAACCAGGCGATCCATCCCAGATTAGCGGGAGGAAAGGAAGCCGTCAGAAGAAGGCCGGAAAGGACGGCGTACAGCATGTTTTCGGTTTTTTCAGAGGTTCTCATATCAGGCAAAAGGACAGGACCAACTTTAGCTATACCCGGAAGCCTTCACGAGGTGGCGTGTTTGACGAGGATTTTGTGGATTCTTCGAAGGTCAGCGGATTGAACAGTCATTTCAAGGTGGTCGAAAACCGCCTTTTCATCTGCCTTCGGAATCCTGCCCAGGAGGTGAATCACAAATCCGCCCACAGATTCAAATTCGCCTTTGGGTAATGTGACCCCAAAGTGCTCTTCCAGTTTTTCCACTTCAAGGCGGGCATCTACAGAGATGGTATTCTCATCGATGACGGTCAAAAAAGCGTCCTCCTTGTCGTGCTCATCCATGATCTCACCCACGATCTCTTCGAGGATGTCCTCGATCGTGATGATACCTGCTGTGCCCCCATATTCATCAGTCACAATGGCCAGATGGGTCTTATTTTCCCTCAACCCTCTCAGAACTTCACCCGCTTTCTGGTTGTAGGATACGAAATGGGGTTTTCTCTGGATTTCAGCAGGGATGGCGCTCTGAGGGTCTTTGCCCCAGAGTTTGAGAAGATCCTTGGCGTGAAGAACACCCACGATATCGTCAATGGTATTTTTGTAAATGGGAATTCTCGTGTGGCCGCAGTCCGATACCAATCTGACCAGTTCCCCCAAGGTGGAGTTGAAAGGAGCAGATGAGATCTCTGTTCGGGGGACCATGATGGAATAGACCTTGGTCTCCTTCAAGTCCAGGACGCCATAGAGCATCTCGCTCTCTTCGTCTGAGATGAGGCCCTTTGCTTGAACTTCGTCCATGAGGTCATGGATTTCTTCACTGAGATCCGTATGTTTATTGATATTCCTGATTCTCCTCAGCAGGGATTTGAATTTGCCACGAAAGCCTTGAACCGATGCATCGCCCAATGGTATGTGAATCCCCCCTTATCTCATGTCATCGACGCAGATTGCATCTTATGTGGATACCCTCGTCATGTCAAGCTACCCGGAAATCTCCTGATTCACCATCAAGGCATCATCTGCGGCGTTGCCTTCCTGCCCGAGGCGGGCAGGCGTTCGCTCCTCCCCCAGCTTTCCATCTGACTCCTTGCTGGTGATCAGGAATTGCTCGAAACCCGCGTCCCGCGAAGACTCCGGGAATTAGGCGGTGGATTTGGGAAATTCCTGCTATTTGTGAAGCAGCGTCTGGAATGCCAGACTGCTTTTTCGACGCCTTTTGGGACCGGTATATGGGAGAGTGAAGCTCCCCGTGCTTCCGCGCGGGAAATCCTGGCGAGGTCGCGTGAAATATTGCTTGACATGAGAAGTGGATATGGTAATTTTAACCAGTCGTAAACAAGGGACAAAGCTTGGTTTCCACGTGAAAAAGCCAGAATGCCCCGCTCGGAAGAGCGGGGATGAATGACCACGGGGCTTCACGTCGGATAATGAGCAAGTTAGAGTGGCTTTTTCTATAGAAGAAGCCCCGTGCGGAAGCACGGGGTTCTTCACTCTGGCTGAAGGGGTTCAGCCATGGGTTCTTGACCGTGGGATGAGCGGGCATAGCTCAGCTGGCAGAGCACAAGCTTCCCAAGCTTGGGGCCGCGGGTTCGATCCCCGTTGCCCGCTCCAGGGAATTCCCATGAAATAAGGCCCGACTCCCTTTTTGAGGTTGCCATCCTAGCCCAAGAGTTGGGTGGTTCACTTTGAATTGCGGACATCTTGTTAGTTTTCTCTATTGCCGTATGGATTTCATGCAATAAAAAACTGGCAAAATTCAAGTCTGCATTTGGGAAGCGGGCCCCATGGCCCGCTTCTTTTTGATCATGACGAATAGAGCGCAAACCATCGTAGAAGGAGTTTCGCGTCTGGCCGAGGGGATCCTCGAGGAGATGGGGTTTGAGCTTGTGGATGTGGAATATGTCTCCAACCAGGGCCGATGGATTCTCAGGCTCTTCATCGACAAGGAAGGCGGCGTGACGATCGACGACTGTGCCAAGGCGAGCAACGAACTCGGGGATTTAATCGACGTGAAGAATTTCATTAACCACCCCTATGCCCTGGAAATTTCTTCGCCCGGCTTGGATCGGCCCCTGAAGAGAGAGAAAGACATTCTCAAAGCCATGAACAAGAAGATTAAACTGAGGATGCTAACCCCTGTCAAAGGGCGACGCAACTATTCCGGGTACTTGCGCGATTTCAAGGACGGGATGTTGCATGTCGAGGTAGAGACTGGATTGGCGGCTTTACCTTGGAGTGAGGTGGACAAGGCCAACCTTATGTATGAATTCAAACCATAACATGACCCTCATACGAGCGGAGAAAAAACGAAATGGTATCAGAACTGAAGAGAGTTATTGAGCAAGTGGGCCGCGAGAAAGGTCTTGATCGGGAGGTTCTGGTCAAGACCCTGGAGGAGGCGGTAAAGGCGGCAGCGAGGAAGAAACTGGGTTCCAATTACGACCTTGAAGTGACCTTCAACGAGGAGGTTGGCGAGATTGAAGTTTTTGAATTCAAGGAAGTGGTGGAAAAAGTGAACAATGAACATCTCCAGATTTCCCTCGAAGATGCGCACAGGATTGATCCGGAGTCGGAGGTAGGGGACAGCCTTGGCGTCAAAATGGATACCGATGAATTCGGGCGAATCGCTGCCCAGTCTGCGAAACAGGTCATTATGCAGCGGCTCCGCGAGGCGGAAAGGGACATTGTTTTCGGGGATTATAAAGACAGGAGGGGTGAAATCGTTCATGGCATTGTCCAGAGATTTGACAAGGGGTCGATTGTGGTCAATCTCGGCCGCACAGAGGCGGAGCTACCTGCAAGGGAACAGATTCCCAAGGAAACCTATAAGCAGGGAGACCGCGTCAGGGCTTACATCCTGGACGTGAAGCAATTCAGCCGCGGGCCTCAGATCCTTCTCTCCCGGACGCATCCCAATTTTCTTTCCGCCCTCTTTGAGAATGAGGTTCCGGAGATTGCGGA
>JAHECH010000634.1 GCA_024641835.1 Deltaproteobacteria bacterium | reverse complement strand
GATATAGAGATCCAGATCGAAGCGCATCTTTAAAAGGATCTCTCTTTCCAGAATTCCCGGTTTGACGTCCGGGTGCCCTATGGCTCCCAGGTATATGGCATCCATACCCTTTAGCTCATCCAGGATGGCGTCAGGGAGCAGTATCCCTTTCTTGAGATACTGCTCCCCGCCGATGGGAAAGTCGTGGAATTGAAGGCCTAGGCCGCATCGTTTTGACAATGCCTCCAGAGCCTTGATCCCTTCCGCGACCACTTCCGGACCTGTACCATCTCCGGGAATCACGGCGATGTGATATTTCTTCGACACCTTTTCGCTCTCTTCAGCACAGTTTGCAGTTCAGCTTCCCCCATTGAACCCCTCTTACTTCTTGTTCCTGTTCTCCGGCCTCAAGGCCCTTACCGCTGTACCCGCCCTCCACATCTCGGAGTTGCGCATCCCTGCCAGCTCTTCCTCCAGCCGCGCCCGATAATCAGGGGCGCTGTTGGCTTTGAGAACGATCCGTGTCTCCTCGCCTTTCACAACCCGATCATAGAGCTCGTCAAAAACCGGTGCCACTGCGTCCCGGAACCTGCCTTTCCAGTCGAGGGCGCCTCTCTGAGCCGTGGTGCTGCAGTTGGCATACATCCAGTCCATGCCGTTTTCAGCGACCAGCCTGATCAGGCTCTGTGTCAACTCTTCAACGGTTTCGTTGAATGCTTCGCTGGGAGTGTGGCCTTTCTTTCGGAGCAAATTGTACTGGGCTTCCATGACCCCCGCAAGACATCCCATAAGGACACCTCGCTCTCCGGTGAGATCGCTGTAGACTTCCTTTTCAAAGGATGTGGAGAAGAGGTACCCCGACCCTACAGCGATGCCCAGGGCAACCGTCCTGTCTTTTGCGCGGCCCGTGAAATCTTGGAACACGGCAAAACTGGAGTTGATGCCGCTGCCGTCCAGGAAATTGGCGCGCACGGATCGGCCAGACCCCTTGGGAGCCACCATGATGACATCCACATTCTTGGGGGGGATCACTTTGGTCTGCTCCTTGTAGACGATTGAAAACCCGTGTGAAAAGTAGAGGGCATCTCCCTCGTTGAGGCAGGGTTTCACCTTGGGCCATGCCGCCATCTGGCCTGCATCGGAGAGCAGGAACATGATGATAGTCCCTTTCCTCGCCGCCTCCTCGACCGGGAACAAGGTCTTGCCCGGAATAAAGCCGTCCTCCAGAGCACGCTGCCAGGATCGGCCCCCCTCCCTCTGGCCTACGATCACCCGAATGCCGTTATCCCTCAGGTTCAGAGCCTGCCCCGGTCCCTGAACGCCGTAACCGAGCACGGAGATGGTTTCATTTTTCAGAACCTCTCTTGCTTTTTGCAAGGGAAATTCCTCTGCCGTGATCACTTCTTCCATCAAACCCCCAAAATCAATCTTTGCCATAGCAACTCCTTTCTACTTTTTCTCCCGGGCAAGGGCCACAGTCCCTGTCCTGGCAATCTCTTTGACGCCTAACGGCTTCAGAAGTTTCAGAAAGGCGCTGATTTTACCTTCATCTCCCGTCACTTCCAGTGTATAGTACTCCATCCCCACGTCCACAACGGTCGCATGAAAGATATCTGCCATTCTGAGGATCTCGGCACGGTGGTCAGGCTTCGCCCTCACCTTGACGAGAGCGGTTTCCCTTTGTACGAAATCCGCATCTGTGAAGTCCAGCACCTTGATCACATTGATCAGCTTGTTGAGCTGTTTCTTGATCTGCTCGATGATGGACATATCGCCCATGGCAACCAGGGTTATTCGGGAAATGAGGGGGTCCGTGGTTTCAGAGACACAGAGGCTGTCAATGTTGAATCCCCTGCCGCTGAAGAGGCCTGCCACGCGCGAAAGGACCCCTGGTTGATTGTCCACGAGCAAGGAGAGGATGCGTTTTCGGCTCTCATGATTGCTGTTGTTCATCGTTTTTTCCCCACTTCAACTACTGGAATATTCGCTGCCTACATTCCTTACACGAGCAGCATTTCTGTAATCGGTGCACCTGCCGGAACCATGGGATACACGCATTCTTCTCTTTCCACGACGAAATCCATGATTACAGGCCGGGGAACAGAAAGGCCCTCTTGGAGTGTCGTTTCCACTTCATCAGGCTTGGTAGCCCTCAGCCCGAGCGCCCCATAAGCGTCTGCGAGCTTGACGAAATCCGGTGCACCGTTCAGTTCCGTGCACGCATACCTGCGGTCATAGAAAAGCTCCTGCCACTGGCGAACCATCCCGAGAAAGCCGTTGTTCAAAATCACGATCTTCACGGGAAGATGGTACTGGGTCGCCGTAGCCATCTCCTGGATGTTCATCTGAATGCTTCCGTCGCCTGCTACGTCCACCACAAGGCTCTCGGGACGAGCGACCTGCGCGCCGATTGCAGCGGGCAGACCAAAACCCATACAGCCCAGGCCGCCCGAAGTGATGAAAGTATTGGGATGATCGAAGTGGTAATACTGGGCAGCCCACATCTGGTTCTGGCCCACTTCGGTGGTAATGATAGCCTTTCCCTGAGTCATTTCGAAAAGTTTCTCGATCACGTACTGGGGCTTGATCACATGATCATCCAGGGTGTACGTGAGAGGCTTTGCCTTCTTCCACTCCCCTATTTGCCGCAGCCACGGTTCTCTCTGTTCTTTCAGATGACCCATCCTCTCTTCGTCCAGGGCCTTGTTGAGTTTTTGCAGCGTAATCCGGCAGTCCCCCACGATGGGAACTGAGACGGGTATGTTCTTGCGGATCGAAGTGGGATCGATGTCAATGTGGACGATATGGGCCTTCGGTGCAAAGGCAGCGATCTTCCCCGTGACGCGATCATCGAAGCGCACACCGATGGCAATCAGGAGGTCGCATTCAGAGGTGGACATGTTGGCGGTATAGGTTCCATGCATACCGATCATCCCCAGCCAGAGAGGATCAGAAGCAGGAAAGGCTCCAAGGCCCATGAGGGTAGACGTGACCGGGGATTGAATCTTTCTCGCAAACTCCCGCAGCTCCTTGGCAGCCCGGGAGAGGATGACGCCTCCACCAGAGAAGACGACCGGCCTTTCGGCTTTCTTGATGAGTTCGATCGCCTTGGGCAATTGCTTGATGTTGGGCTCATACGTGGGATTGTAGGATTTGAGTGTGATTTCTTTAGTGGGCTTGTACTGGGTTGCAGCCTTCATGATGTCTTTGGGAAGGTCCACGAGCACAGGCCCAGGCCTTCCGGAGCGAGCAATATAAAACGCCTCTCTCAGAATTCTATCGAGATCCTCAATGTCCTTGACCAGGTAATTGTGTTTGGTGCAGGGCCGCGTGATTCCCACGATGTCCACTTCCTGAAAAGCATCATTCCCGATGAGACTGGTGTTCACCTGCCCCGTGAGAACCACCACCGGAACAGAGTCCATATAAGCCGAGGCAATTCCCGAGACGGTGTTG
>JAHECH010000050.1 GCA_024641835.1 Deltaproteobacteria bacterium | reverse complement strand
GACGAACTCTTTGCTGAGGGTTATGATGCCATTTTTTTGGGCGTTGGAGCAGGCTTGCCCCGCTTTATGAACGTCCCTGGCGAAAACCTGATTGGCATCTACTCGGCCAACGAGTACCTGACCAGATCCAACCTCATGAGAGCTTACCGCTTCCCGGAATACGACACACCCATCGTCATAGGAAAGGATGTGGTTGTCTTCGGAGCAGGGAACGTCGCCATGGACTCGGCAAGAACCGCGATGCGCCTCGGAGCCGACCGTGTCCGGATTGTCTACCGCCGCTCCAGAGACGAAATGCCCGCACGTATCGCAGAGATCCATCACGCAGAAGAAGAGGGCGTCGAACTCCATCTGCTCACAGCACCGACCCGGTTTCTCGGCGACGGGAGAGGTCGCGTCGTCGGTGTGGAGTGCATCCAGATGCAACTTGGGGAGCCTGACGAATCCGGACGCCGCCGCCCTGTTCCAGTCGAAGGATCCAAGTTCCGCCTGGATTGTGATCTTGCCGTCATCGCCGTAGGTGCGGGCGCCAACCCCTTGTTGACCAAGGTCACTCCGGGACTCAAGCTGAACAAGTGGGGGTACATCATTGCCGATCCTGAGACAGGCAAGACGACCAAGAAAAGCGTATGGGCCGGTGGAGACATCGTCACCGGTTCAGCCACGGTCATCCTGGCAATGGGGGCAGGCAGAAAAGCCTCAGAATCGATGCACAAGTACCTCACCCTGGGCTGGTAAGAAAAAAAGACCTTGTCCTTTCACTGCAGCCTCTGCTGGCGCTTTTTCGAGAGAAGGGGCCAACGGAGGGGAGGAGGATCTCTTTGCCGCAGGAAAGCCATCCCTTCATGCCACCGATTGATCCATGGGTATGAAAATTTTTTCGCGGTAGTATCTTAATTCCTGAATAGACTCCCTGATATCACTGAGGGCGAGGTGGGATTTTTTCTTTTCATAGGGAGGAAGAGACGGGTACCATCGCCTGACCAATTCCTTTATGGAACTCACATCAATGTTGCGGTAGTGGAAAAATTCTTCCAGCCGGGGCATGTGCTTGATTAGGAATCGACGATCCTGCCAGATTGAATTCCCGCAAAGAGGGGATCGGCCCTTCTTGCAATACTTCGTGAGAAAAGTGAGAATTTCTCCCTCTGCTTTTTGGCAGCCGTAACTGGAGGCTTTTACTCGATCGAGAAGACCCGAAGCCCCATGCTGGTTTTTGCTCCACGCCTCCATGGTTCTGAGGGCCGTCTCGGGATGGTGGATAGCAATGTTAGGGCCTTCAGCCAAGACCTCAAGCATGTTGTCAGTGACGATGGTGGCGATCTCAAGGATGACCTCCTTCTCCGGGTCCAGACCACTCATCTCGAGATCCACCCAAATCAAATGGCTCTGCAACACTCAGCCTCCATTGAAGCCTTAACGCTATGTAGGAATGGACAGCACTTTGCGCATGCTTTGAAAAACATAGGTGCCAGAATATAGGGGAAATAATGAGAGGTGTCAAAAGGAAATGATGAAGGTCCCGGACCCGGCCGAGACAGCCGTTGGCGGTAAAGCATTTTATGGGGAAGGAACGTGTCCCTTCGGACGGAAGGTTTTGGCATCAGCTTCCCATTGCAAACATGATCGATGACGGGATAGATAAATCTTACCCGTTTAGTGTTTCTCACGTTGAATTTAGTGAAACGGCCTCTTTCTCCATTAAAAGAATCAAAATGAATTCTTATTAGGTTTCTTGACATTCTAGACCGGATGAGTTAAATAAAATTAGTATAAAATGTCGCGCAATCAGTATTGCCTGTAGATATTTGGTGTTTCCTCTTTTGGTCATGGAGGAGGGATAAATCGGGTTGACCGGGGGGTTAATTTTGAAATCGTGACCACGAGTGAAGACGTTTTTGGTTGATTTTTCAGGATTATTTTGTAAAATTATGTAGTTAGTGCGCCAACTGGATCCAGGCTTTTTCCAATAGAAGGTGTTGTCATGATCGATCGTTACACGCGCCCTATCATGGGGCGAATCTGGGAAGCGGAGAATCGGTTTGCCAAATGGCTCCAGGTGGAGATTGCCGCCTGTGAAGCCATGTCTGAAGAGGGTCTCATTCCCGTCGAGTCTCTGGAGAATATCAAGAAAAAGGCGCGCTTTTCGGTGGAACGAATTCTCAAGATCGAGGAGGAGACAAAGCATGACGTCATCGCCTTCCTCACCAATGTGGCTGAGCATGTAGGCCCTGATTCCCGTTTCATTCACATGGGGCTTACCTCATCCGACATCCTGGATACCAGCTTTGCCATGCTCCTCAGGGAAGCGATGACCATGATCGTTGACGATCTCAAACAGTTCATGGCCGTCATCAAAGAGAGAGCCTTGGAGCATAAGTACACACCCATGATCGGCCGCTCCCATGGGATACATGCCGAGCCCATCACCTTTGGCCTCAAGCTGGCTGTCTGGTACTCTGAAATGAAACGCAACTTGCAGAGGCTTAAGGAGGCCCAAGAGGTCATCAGTTACGGAAAGCTTTCTGGCGCTGTAGGGACGTTTGCCAACGTATCACCAAAAGTGGAGGCCTCCGCATGCAGAAAGCTCGGCCTCAAACCTGCGGAGATATCCACCCAGATCCTTCAACGGGATCGTCATGCCCAGTTCTTTACCGCGCTGGCGATTCTCGCAGGAACCATGGAAAAAATCGCTGTGGAAATCCGGCACCTCCAGAGGACAGAGGTGCTTGAAGCGGAGGAGGCTTTTGAAAAAAGGCAGAAAGGCTCTTCTGCTATGCCTCACAAGAAAAATCCCATTGGAGCAGAAAACATCAGCGGCCTAGCTCGACTGGTTCGGGCAAACTCTCTGGCGGCGATGGAAAACATGGCCCTCTGGCACGAAAGGGACATTAGCCATTCCTCTGTGGAGAGGGTGATCGGCCCGGATAGCACCATCCTCATCGATTACATGCTTCACCGGCTGTCAAGGATCGTGAAAAACCTGGTCGTTTATCCTGAGCGCATGAAAGAGAATCTCCATAAGATGAAAGGTCTTATCTTCTCTCAGCAGGTGCTTCTCAAGCTCAGCAACCTGGGCCTGAGCAGGGAAAAAGCCTATGAGATGGTCCAGCGGAATGCCCTCAAGGTCTGGGATGAAGGGAAGGATTTCAAATCCTTTCTTCTGGAAGACGGGGAGTTGCGGAAATATCTCACGGAGAAGGACCTGGAAGATATCTTTAGCATGGAGTATCATTTCAAGCATGTGGACGACCTGTTTGCGCGGGTTTTCGGATAGCCTTTCGTGACTTTGTCTTGACGTTTTTCTTGCTCTGACAGCATTTGGAGCTAGTAACTCAAGTCAGGAGGATTTGGGCATATCGATGAAATCCAAGCACGTTGTTTCTTGCTCCAGGTGGAAGGCGTGTATTTTTCCCCTATTTTTCTCCTTCCTTCTGATTCACATATCCATCCCCTCTCTCTCGATCGCGGCCATGCCCCAGGGCGACACAAGGCATGGCCCTGTTCCTGCAGGCCTGCTGAAGTGGCCTGAAAAAGGGTCGGAGTACGCCATCATCGTGGACAAGTCGTCACAAAAGGTCTTTGTATACCGCAGGGATAAACCTTTTGAGCCTGTGAGAACTTTCAACTGCTCCACAGGTGAAAACGACGGGCCAAAGTCCATGAAGGGAGACCGAAAAACACCGGAAGGCATCTACTTCTTCACCCACACCATTGAGAAAAAAGATCTCGCCTCCATTTATGGATCCCTCGCCATTCCTCTGAATTATCCCAATTTCGTTGACAGGAGAGAAGGCAAGGACGGTTATGGTATTTGGTTCCACGGCACCAACAAGCCCCTAAAACCACGTGATACGAACGGCTGCATTGAGTTGGAAAATGAGGACATCGATGAGCTCGCTTCCTATATCACCTTGAATGACACGCCCGCCCTCATCTATTCAACCATGGAAACGGCAGACCCAGAGGAGGTCAAGAAAGAGGCGCACGCGTTGACTGATTTGATTGAGAGATGGAGAAACGCCTGGGAGGAAAAGGAAATTGACACGTACTCATCCTTTTACAGTTCCAGATTCAGCGGCAACGGTAAAGATTGGGCCCAGTGGAAGGAATACAAAAGGCGCGTGGCAAAAAAATACAGATCCATCGATGTAGGCGTTGAAAACCTTAGGATCTTGAAAAATGGGGGACTCGTCGTTGCCACCTTTAGGCAGAAATACGGTGCAGAGGGCTTCCACAGTGTCGGGGACAAGACGCTCTTCCTCCAGAAAAACAGCGATGAGTGGAAAATTGTAGGAGAGACCTTCAGCGCTCCGACCATCACCCGGGTCGCCGCTGTCCAGAAACGAGCAGTTCCCTCCGCTGTGGAAGAATCCCTCTCCATCACCGAACAGATCAACGCACTCTTGGCTTCCTGGAAAAAAGCCTGGGAGAAGAAGCAGTTCGATCGGTACATTTCCTTCTATGATCCTGGTTTCAGTTCGCAGGGGATGAACCTCAAGATGTGGAAGCACCACAAACAGAAACTCAACAAGAAATACAGTGCCATTGAGGTAGATATCGCTGAGGTGAAAATTGAACAGGCCTCCGACCATACGGCAACGGTCACGTTCAAACAGACTTACAAAACCGGCGAATACCGGGACATGGGCCTTAAGAATCTCCTCCTGGTGAAAAAGAACAAGCAGTGGAAAATTAAGGAGGAAGAATGGAGACCGTTGAACAGGGAAGACCAGCCTTAAAGAAGAAACCTTATCGGGAACGGCTTCTCACAATCATGGTCATGGGGGGCCTGGGAAGGATTCACTCATTCAGGATTTCTCGCCGAATTCTCCTCTGGTCGAGCCTTTTCTTTGCCGCTTTTGTTCTCTTTTCCGTAGTGATCATCAATCGCTATCTGGCCCTGAGAGAAGCGAACAACGCGCTCTTGGACAAAATGGGTCTCGTGGAGGAGGACCTCAACAATAACAAGAAGGCTCTTCACAGGTCCAGGCAGCTTACGGCGTTCCTGGAAGAATATATCTCTCATACCGAAGAGCGGCCTGAAACGCCTTCGCAGGCGGCAAAAGAGGGAACTGCTCAGGGGAAGCGTGCAGAAAGCTCCAAGAGTGCTTCGTCAAGAGATACAGCTGAGGGGGCAAAAGCGAAATCCCCGGCAGAGCTTTTTCAAATGAAGGATATCCTGATAGAACAACAAGGAGCCAAGCTCAGTATCAGCTTCAGGCTAGAGGTTAGCCAGCCCGGCGCAAATCCTGTGGGAGGATATGTTCACATCATTGCGGAAGATAGTACGTCCAACCCTCACCAATGGTGGGCGTATCCCCGGCAGAAGCTGATCAACGGGCTTCCCGAGAACTTCCGCAGCGGCCATGCCTTTTCCATTTACCGGTATAAACTAGTCCACGGGAGGATTCAGCTCGGTTCTCGCTCCGTATCTCCATCAGCCATCAAGGTCCTCATCTATGATCAATCGGGAACTCTCGTGACAGAGAAAAATCTTGAGGTCACCCATGAATCTTAGAATCATGCGAGTCAGTTCCTTTGCGAATAAGGCCACACTACCTATCCCCTTTCAGGAGGTGGCCTTCCAGCTCGCATGCAACGTATTTCTGGGAAACGACACTAGAACTCTATCTTCAGGGCAAGGCCGAGATAGCCATTTCTGTTTGCCAGAAGATCCAGATTGAGCCTGTCCGGAAGGCTCTGCAGGTAATCTTCTTTGATTTTCCTGTTGTACTTGTGTGCGGAGTTAACGGCGCTGTAGATGTTTCCCCCATACCACCCTGCTTCTGCAAAAACAAGGATCCCTCCGAGCACGTTCTGATCACTGTTGAAGGCTTCAATCGCTGCCCAGATGAATAACCCGTTCAGGAGAAGTGCCACCATGCCATCCTTATAACGGCCGCAGTAAGCGTGGCCCAAACCGGGAAGGGCGGCTGCCATCATACCTGCGGCAGTTGGATCCTTGTAAGGCAGGGTTTCACCCTCTATGCTCTTTACGGACAACTCCTCAGCGCTCTGATAAAGAGGGCTCATGGGCTCTATCCCCTTGAATGTGTCCGCTGCGGCTCGCCAATGTTGCAATTGCATTTGATTCCAGCCAAGGCGATAGAGGGCAGCATCTCTTAGCTCAGGGTAACCAAAGGTTTCAAGAATCCTTTTGAAATAGTAGTTCGCCTCCTCATAAACTTCCTGCCTGTAATAGGACTCGCCGATCATGAAAAGGGCCTTCCCGCCCTCAATCTTGCCAGGGTATGCTTTGTACACACTGTCCAGGGCTTTTCTGGCCTGTTCATAGTCTCTCGCGTTGAGATAACTCACTCCGATAAGGAGCTTTGCCCTCGGCACTCTTTGATCCTCTGGGAAAAAATGAACGAACCGTTCAAATTCGGTCACGGCGAGGACGTAATCCTGCCTTCTCATCAATTCTTCAGCGTAGCGAAATTGGTCGTCACTGTTCAGGATGATTTGAGTGGCGTGGAGAAGATGGGGCTGGAAAAACAATACAAGGATGAATGCAAGAATGATCCACCGATGTTTACTCATGCCGCTTCCTGTCGCGATGGAACCACCAGAAGTCATTGTTCTCCACAGGATCATAGAATTTCCAAATCCCGTTCGAATAAATAAGGGGGGAAACCGAACGTTCTTCTTGGCCTTCGTGGATGAGACGATCAACCGTCATCATCCATCCTATGAAGAAGCCATGCTTCTTGAAGGCTTGCAGCGCATAAGATGAACAGGAAGGCACACTCGGGCAGCGATCCCCGTCGACTGGTGAAATATGGTCTCGATAAATATTTATAAGCCATATTGCAGGGTTGTCGCTTGATTGCTCTTTCTGGTGAGAGGAGGTGGTCGAGCTTGGGTATTCATCCCCCCAGGCTTTTTCAAAGGGGCCGGGATTCACCCAGAGGAGAAATAATGCCGAACAAAGTATGAGGGGGCACCGCAAGAGACGATTCACAGCCTCGGCCTCAGCACAAAAGCAGAGCGTGACAAAAGAAAAAATACGCACGCTTGAACAAAGAATAGTGGAAAGGGTGAGTGAAGTCAAGCCAGCAAAACCGCCCGATTGACATCGTGTCCTCCTCCTGTTACTTAATCATATACAAAAGCTCAGTGAGTAGCCTGTAAAGACGGTTTGGGGTTCAGGGTAGAGAGTCTATGTTAAATCCGATCATCGAACGCTATCGAGCCGTAAACCCTGGACTTTGTACGTCGCACCGTAGAGCGTGTCCTTGAGAAAACGGGAAGGCCGGGGGATATCAACAAGAACTGGGTTTTTTGTATGAGATGAAAGGTCGCCGGAAGGAAGCTTAGGGGCATTTGTTTCTGTGAGCCAGGGAAGAATAGTAGAGTATATTGATCAGGGGAACTTTGTAACCGCTTATTGCCTTCAAGACGAAGGGAGCAGGCTGCACCTTCTCACCCCTTCCAACCGCGAGGTGAACCTCTCGCCCAAAAGAGCTCTCCTTGTTTCCAGCGCCACCCTCCATTTCGGAAACCGCGAGGAGCTGCTCAATCGCTTAAAGCAAACAGAAGAACGTAGAATCAAGTTCAAGGAAAAGATCCAGGTCAGGGAGCTCTGGGAGCTTGTGAAGGACGAGAATCAGAGCTTTGACCTTGAATACCTTTCCCAGCTCTGCTTCAGCGAAAAAGTGACGGATGAGCACATCTCCGCTCTGATGAGAGCCCTATTCGATGACAAGATCCATTTCAAGATGAAGGATGGCCGCTTCCTCCCCAACTCAGGAGAAAAAGTCGAGCAGATGATGAAGCAGATGGAGGAAGAGGTCCTAAAAGAGGAGATTCTCAAATCAGGAAGCGCCTGGCTGAAGATGGTTATGGAGTCACAGCCTGCTGAAGAGCCATCCTGCAAAGAGCAAGTTCACGCCATACTGATAGAGCTGGCCCTTTACGGGGAGGATGCGACGAGCCTCAAATTCGGAAAGGACCTTCTTCAGAGGGCAGGGATAACCGACATCGGTGAAGCCAGAAGGATTCTGGTCAAGCTTGGAGTCTGGGAGGAAGATGAGAATCTGGATCTTCTCCGATTTCATATCAGAACTTCCTTCAGCGAAGAGCAGGTGGCTGAGTCAGAACGACTGAGCTTGAAGGAGATCGAGCTTGGAGAGAGGGAAGACCTGAGGAATTTGTCTATATTTACCGTGGACGGGCCCCTCACCCGCGACTTTGACGACGCCTTGAGCATGGAAATCAGGGAGGATGCTTTCCATGTCGGCATTCACATTGCGGATGTGGCGAGTGTTATCCCTACTGAGGATATCCTTGACAAGGAAGCAGCCGAAAGACTATCTTCCCTGTATCTTCCCCGGCGGCAGATTCCCATGCTGCCCCCGAAATTATCCCAAGAGAAGTTGAGTTTGAAACAGGGCTGCGACCGTCCAGCCATCTCGCTCCTTTCCCGATTGGACAGAGAAGGAAATGTTCTCGATTTCCGATTCGTGCCCAGCCTTGTCAGGGTTCAACGGCAACTCACCTATGACCATGTGAACGAGGTCTACGAACAAGATGTTCTGCTCGGCGCTATGTACGACCTCGCCAAAAAGTTGCGCCAAAAGAGGGTTGAGCGGGGCGCAATGCTTCTTTCTCTGCCGGAGGTCTTCATCCAAATGAATCCGGACTCTTCGGTTTCTATTCGGCTGGCGGACCAAGATACTCCTTCACGGATGATGGTCGCTGAATTCATGATTCTCTACAATTGGCTCGCAGCCAGGGTCTGCAAAGAAACCCAGGTTCCAGTTCTGTACAGAAGTCAGGAGGACCCGACGGAAATACTGACCCCTGGTGAAATGGGGCATATTTACTATGTTTTCAAACAGCGAAGGAAGATCAACCCTCTGGTGATCGACACCCAGCCGAAACCCCACAGCGGTCTTGGCGTGGATGTGTATACGAATGTCTCGTCGCCCATCCGGCGGTATTTCGACCTGGTCGCGCAGCGGCAGATGACCGGTTTGCTGTTCAAGAAGGCCCTTACGTACACCAGGGACGATCTGGAAAACCTGAGAATGATGGTCGACCCTGCGTTAAGGGACCTCGAAGTCCTGAAAAGGAAGCGTACCCGGTACTGGATTCAGAAATACTTTCTCCGGCATACGGGTGAGAGGTTTCCCGCCCTCGTTCTGGATGTTATGAAGAACAGGTATCGTCTTCTCTTGACCGATTTCCTTTTTGTCGTGGAAATGAAGAGGGAAAACGGCCGGAATTTCTCTGAAGGACAGAGTATCACAGTGAGGGTGAAAAAATCAGACCCTTGGAATGACGTATTGAAAGTGGAAGCGGATTGAGCCCGCCCGATGTCATGATGTTTGGGACGTAGCACCAGTGTCGCGTCCCAGGAACACCGTCACACAATCCTCGAAATCTCCCTCTGACCCCGGCGCTCTGTCACGCCTGAGGCGGAAGGGAAGGGGACACGGAAAAGAGATGAACGCATCATCGTTTCGAGAACGAATGGTTTCCTTGAGAGGAAACTTGGCCGGCCTTCCGGTGGACACTATCTGGATTCTTCAACCTGAAAACAGGAGATATCTCTCGGGATTCAAGGCCGCGGACGGACAGCTCACCGAGTCGTCAGGCTCTCTTCTCATCACCAGGAAAGAAAGCCTTCTCGTCACAGACTCAAGGTACACCACGCAGGCACAACATGAGGTGGTGGATTTTGAAGTTGTCACCATGAAGAAAGGTCTGGTGGAGAGTTTGCCCGGGCTCCTGAGCCGTCTTGGAACCAGGAATCTGGGGTTTGAAGAGAGCCATGTCACCTGGGGTCTTCATCAGGAACTTGCAAAAGCCTTTCGGAAACTCTCTCCTCCGGTCCGCCTCACACCTCTCAAAGGACTGGTGGAAAACCTAAGAGAGGTGAAAGACTCCGTTGAGGTGAGAGCCATGGAAGCCTCGGCTGCCCTGATGTCTCGAATTCTCGCTGAGATCATTGAAGGATTGAGGCCAGGGGAAACCGAAAAAAAGATTGCATGGCAGATCGAAGGCCTTGCGCGGGACGGAGGCGCAGAGAGCCTCGCTTTCCCTTCCATCGTTGCCTCAGGAGCGAACAGCGCTCTCCCCCATGCTGTCCCCACGGATCGTAAAATCAGAACAAAAGAACCCATCACCTTTGATGTGGGCGTGAAACTCTGCGGCTACTGCTGCGACATGACAAGAACGGTTTTCCTGAATGGCGCCACTGCCAAATTCAAGAAAATCTACAGAACGGTCCGAGATGCCCAGCTTGCAGCTCTTGAAAAAATCAGGCCTGGTCTGGAAAGTACTGTTCCCGATGGGGTCGCGAGGGAAATTATTCGAAATGCAGGATTCGGCGATTTTTTCGGTCACTCCCTTGGCCATGGCGTGGGCCTGGCAACCCACGAAAGGCCGAGGCTCGGGCCTGAAAAACCGGTGACTTTGAAAGAGGGCATGGTAATCACTGATGAGCCCGGTATCTACATTCCAGGGCAAGGGGGTGTCAGGCTGGAGGAGATGGTGCTTATTGAGAAGAACGGGGCAAGGATTCTCACGAAAGACAGACACTTCTACGATTTTTGATGGCTCAACTTGTCTGTTGCCGGCCCTAGATTTTGATCGTCCTAAACAGTCCAACGATGAATGCGTCAGAAACAGACCTTTTAGCCGACCAGTTCCTTCACCACCTGAGGGTTGAAAGAGGGTTGGCAAAGAACACCTTCGAGTCCTACAGCAGGGACTTGATGAAATTCTTCGCTTTCCTCGAAGCGAGGTCCCTGCCGCCCCTTGGTGTTTCTCAGGCTGATCTCATGGATTTCATTGCCTCGCTGGCAGGCCCTTTGTCCATCCGAAGCATTGCCAGGAATATCTCTGCCCTGAAAGCGTTCTATCGTTTTCTGGTCTCCGACGCTAAGATCAAAAGCAATCCTGCAAGGCTCTTGAGCACTCCTAAACTGCCCAGAAGACTTCCCGGTGTATTGAGCCGAAGTGAAGTAGACAGGCTTCTCGATCAGCCGGACACCTCTACCAGCCGAGGTCAACGTGACGGAGCCATGCTGGAGCTCCTTTATGCAACGGGTCTCAGGGTGTCGGAGCTCGTCGGCCTCAAGATTCCGAATATCAACCTTGAGGCTGGTTTTGTCAGAACAATGGGGAAGGGGTCAAAAGAGAGAATGGTGCCGGTGGGAGCAAAGGCCTTGAAAGCCATCAGGGACTATCTTGCTCATGGCCGTCCGGCTCTTCTGAAACGAAAGAGTTCTTTATTTCTCTTTATCGGCCATAGAGGCAAGCCCATAACAAGACAGGGATTCTGGAAGATCATCAAACGCTACGGTCTAAAGGCGGGTATCAGAAAGGGATTGACTCCCCACTCTTTGCGTCACTCCTTCGCAAGCCATCTTCTCGAGGGCGGTGCCGATCTCCGGTCTGTTCAAATCATGCTTGGCCACGCGGATATTTCCACCACTCAGATATATACGCATGTCACCAGAGAAAGATTGAAACAGATCCATGAGAAGTACCACCCCAGACCTTAACAGGCTGATGAAAAACGCCCATCTGCCTCGTTACCCTCGCTCCTCGACGTTGCGGCGTACTTTTATGTACGCATCATTCGTCGGAGTTTCGGGTGCCTTGCATCTAGACGTTTTTGATCAGCCTGATTGTCACAGGTTCCCTTTGAACTTTAACGGGCTGTTGCCTAAATCGTGATGTGGGCATTCAGGTCAGGGTGATGAAGCATTTTCTTCAATACCGGGGCTCCCGGGCTGGTCTTTTCTGCGGTTTATCTACGGGGGAGTTTTGCCCCCTCCCGCTGTTCCCCTCGAGTTCGCTCGGGGCCAGGGGTTTCCCCCATAGATAAACCGTGAAAAGACAGCGCCCTCCCGCCAGGCATTTCAGAAAAAGCCTCATCACCCTGTTGGCCAGCTGGAACAGGGTTTCTTTGAATGTGTTCTTCAAGCAACGGGATTTGGGCAACAGCCCGTTAAGTTTTGACTTTGGCTTCTATTTAACATTTCAGTTTTGACTTATGGATTTGGCCCTTAGGGGAAAGAGCAACGCTTGTGGGTAAACTGATACCTTTTAAGGAAAAAGGTAGCGTTCCTCCCGATAACGTCATCACTTCAAGGCCTTGGGAGTTTCGACGGGCTGGTTGGGAAAGCGGGCACTTCATCCAAATGCTGAGATCCCAATCTGGTGTGCTCGAAAAACACCGGAAAGAAGTATATGAAAACGGAGCTGGTAGAGTCTATCATCTTCCTCCCCATTATGTTCTCACGGGCAGTATGGCCTTCACGATTCAGGGATTGTTCCGCTACCGCGAAAATGAAGAAAAAATGAGAGAAGTTTATTATCTTGCCGGTCTCATCGACTGCATCATCCATCAGGTGACACCTCTTTTGAGGACAGCGGCCATCAAAGAGATGTACGGCAAAATTACGACACTTAAAGCCTTCCTCGATATGAACTGGTATGGATCCATGGATCAAGTTCTACTTCCTTTAGATGCCCAATTCCATAATGAGAGTGAATACAGGGGCTCCCTTGTCAAAGCCCCTACCATGATAGAGCTCTACAGGGTCATCAAAGAAGGGACAGAAGAGATGTTTGAGATTTTGTCCCATGAGTACACCTTTTATACGCCCGGAAGAGGGATTTGACCCGAGTACCGCCTAATTCCTGAAGTCTTAGCGGGACCGCGGGTTTCGAGCAATTTCTGATCACCAGCAAGGCGTGAGATGCGAGGCGCCGAGGAGAGACGCCTGAGGCGTATCGGGAAATACGCCGCAAGGAGGAGCGAGCGAAGGCAACGCCGCAGATGATGCCTTGCTGGTGAATCAGGGTTGAAATTTCCTGTTGACTAAGGTGGTAATGGGTGCTAGCGTTATTTTTTGCCGCGGGGTGGAGCAGCCAGGTAGCTCGTCGGGCTCATAACCCGAAGGTC
>JAHECH010000049.1 GCA_024641835.1 Deltaproteobacteria bacterium | reverse complement strand
GCTAAGCCCCAATCGCTTCTAGTGTGCGTGCAGAAATCAAACAATCCCGGATGAGCGCCGCCTACCTCCCGAAAATCTGGTTCATCCGAAGGAGTAGCGAAAAGTCGCCGGCGACTTTATATTTCTGCTGCATGAACATCTGCTGACCGTCCGCTTTCCTGGTCATGATATCCATCCAGACATCAAATGGGGTCTCAATGGTCAGGGTCGGTTTCTCCGCGGGTCCTGCAATCGCCTTGATCTGGCCTCCCTCAATCCGGAAGTGGCACGATCCCTCCACTTGACCTGAAAAATTGAATTGCAAAACCGCCTTCATCTCCCCAGCGGCCTGGGGATTGAATCCCATGGGCATAATCATCATAAAAGTCTCGATGGAGTCCGGGATGGGGATAAGCTTTTTAGTGTCGAACTCCTTGGGAGTTATCCCCTCCGCGATGCACGTTTTCCACATGAGGTTACCGATCTGGAGAAATTTCGCGGGGTCGTCTACCAAGGGCTGTTTGATGGCTGCCATGGTTTCAGGTTTAATGGCCATGGATTCAGCCAGTTCACGGCCTGCCTGGACCGTGGCTGCCAGCACGGCATCCGCTTTTTCGGCAATAGCGGGAACCGTCATCGCTTCAGCAAGAGGACGATAGATCTCCGCCACGAGGTTACCGTGCCTCCCCCAGAGGAAGTTCACCCATGAAGAAAGCTGATCAAAGACCGATCCCTCTGGGAATCCGGCTACAGAGAGAAAAGCAACTTTTGGGTGTTTGTGGCGTAAGGGATGGGCGGTTTTACCCTCGTGCTGGACGAAGAACGGCTGAAGGGCTGGAAGAGTGCGCTCGATGAATGCCTTCATCGCAGCATTTATAGTGAAGTGGTAAAGGGGCGTAGCGTATACCACCAGGTCTGACTGGAGCCACTTAGGGTAGAGCTCCAGAGTCATATCGTCCTTGTGAATGCAGACACCAGGTGTCTTGGTCCAGCAGGTATAGCAACCGATGCAATTCTTGACGGTCCTGTTACGAAGCTCCACCACTTCCACATCCGCTCCAGCTTCACGCATGCCTTTCGCAAGGTGGCTCAGCATAAGATGGGTCTTGCTTTGTCCATCAGTCCGGGGACTTGAATGGATGGCGAGGACTTTCATGGTTTTCTCCTTTCTATTTGTCAGAGTTTCGTCGCTGAGGGCGACTGCTTTCTCTGTAAATATATGCTGCTTATCTTTTTCAATGCCTTGAGAGGGCTCCGGTGGGGAAGGGGCGACCAGGGGTTTTTCTTCCGACATGCGCCTCTGCTCAACAAGAGAAGGCAATCCCAGTCTTCTCAGATAATAGTCTGGATAGCGCAAGTTGAAGGGCAACCCGAAACCGAGAATCAACGCCAGGGGGATGAGGGTGCGGGTCAGGATGGAGGGGTAGAGACTGAGAGCGATGGAGACGGCAAAAATTGCCGACCATGTGTAGGTCATGATCAGGTTGATTCTGACAAAGATGGGGTTACCCCAGACCGTTTCAGGAGAATATTTTTTGGCATAGTGGTAGGTGAATGGTTCGAGGCCGAACATCGGTGGGAAAAAGGCGGCACTGAAAAAGCATGCGTAGACGCCCGCGGTATGATAGTGGATGAGAAAGTTGCCCGCATAAGCGGGGGACAAAATCAGCGTCCCTGAGGCAAGAGCAAAGTAGGCTGTGATCGCCCAATCAAAGTAAGTGGGCTTGTCCCAAGTCTTTGCAATGTAGAGAAGGAGAATGCAACAAGCGAACATAGCGCATGCTGCCAGGGTGAGGCTACCCGGTTCAGGCTTGGAAGATACCCAGACCTGGAAGAAAGCGAGGGGAAGGAAAGGAGCTGCATAGAGGAAAGCTTGCCTGGGTTTACTCAGCTTTTTCACGCTCTTTCTCCTGTTCTTCATCAAAGGCATGCAGGATCTGGGAGATGTTTCCAGCCAGATCATCGAAAAAACGGAGACCAAACTGAAAACAGAGATACTGAAACTTGTCGGCATGGGTTTCAATTTCAGGCTTTGCAGCCTGCAGCTCTTTCTGAACCAGCTTCACCGATTCAAGGTAACTTACTGTGGACATGATGCGTTCTTTTGGAGTTAGGTGGGCGAAGAAGAATAGACGGGTCAAGAAAGGGTTTTTGGACCTCTCGAACTCAAAAGGTTCTTTCAGGGCCCGCAGAAAAGCATCTCTTCCAGCATCGGTGATCGTGTAGATCTTTTTGTTGGGCGCCCCTTCCTGCACTTCCAAGCGCATGGTGATTAATCCTTCCTCCTCCATTTTCTTCAGAGCGGGGTAAATGGAGCCATAGCTCAAGCCGGAGAAAAAAGAGAAGGAGATAGAGAAAAACTTTTTCAGTTCATAACCCGTCATGCTGCCGTACATCAAGAAACCCAGAAGCATGGATTTTACGTCCATGGTCAGATCACTCTCGTAATATATTTGTTCGAAATATATCGCTGCGATATAAAAATGTGAAGAAAAAATTTTCAGGAAGGTAATTCACCCCTGAACGCTAAATGTAACCGACTTATAATGCTAGGAAAATGGTATTTTAGTACGGGTGGGAAGGGTTCAATTACGGCTTAGAACAGGTCCTTCAGGGCTTGGAGCAGGCGATCCATGTCCTCGTTTTTGCCGATCGTGATCCGGACAAAATCTCTTGTCATCTCCTCATCAAAGTGCCTGACGAGGATGCCCAGTTCCTTGAGCTTGAAATACACTTCTTTGCCGGGCACTCCTTTCTTGGAAGCGAAGACGAAGTTTGCCTTGGAGGGTAGGACGTTCCAACTCAAGTCGAGTAGCTTTTTTGAAAACCGGTCCCTTGTTGCAATGATCCTCTTGGTGACGGAGCTATAGTAGTCTTCATCCGAAAGAGCGACCTCGCCAATGAGCTGGGTAAGGGTATTCACCGGATAAGAGTTAAATGCATCCTTGGTAGCAAAAAGGGCTTGGATCAGATCTTTGCGCCCCACGGCAAATCCTAGCCTCAGCCCTGCCAGGCTCAGGCTCTTGGAAAAAGTCCTCACGATAAGAAGGTTGCTGAAGTCCCGGAGGAGAGGAATAGCACTCGCCCCGCCAAAATCTACGTAAGCCTCATCGATGACGACCACATTTGTACGAGGGTAGTTTTCGAGGAGAAGGGTGATGTCGTGCAGGTTGAGACATGTCCCGGTGGGGGCATTCGGGTTAGCAAAAATGATCCCGCAGGAATCATGCCTTCTCAGAAAACTCCGAAGATCAACAGCAAAAGATCCATCGAGAGGAACCTTCTCGTACGCAATACCATAATAGTCACAGTAGACAGGATAGAAGCTGTATGTCACCTCAGGAAACAGGAGTCGGCCCTGGGTGCTGTCGAAGAAGGCGTAAAAGCAAAAGGAGAGAACTTCGTCAGAGCCATTGCTGACAAAAACCTGCTCTGGTGCAATACCGTACTTTTCTGAGAGTCTCTGGCGAATCTTGGTGCACAACGGGTCGGGATAAAGTCTTAGCTTTTCAAAATCGAACTTTCTCAGGAAGTCTTGGACCTTGGGGGAGGGAGGATAGGGATTTTCATTGGTATTAAGCTTCAGGTACTTTTTGTCCTGAGGCTGCTCTCCGGGGACATATGGCCTCAAGTTCAGGATTCGCTGTGATAAAGTCATATCGGTCTAAACCTCTCTTGAGATAGGCCTCTTAGCGGTCTCTTCCTCCTTGCTAAAGAAAAGGCCCTAGGAAGAGCCACAACTGTGCTATAAGTGGCAAAAATCCAAGCACTGGCCTCTCCGGGCATAGTCTGTTTCTCCCTGGGCCTTTATCCAAAGCAGAGCGTTCTTGAGACACGTCTAAGAAGAGGAACACAGTTGCAAATCTTTCTTTACCACAAGAAACAAAGAAGTGTCATGTGTATTTAGCCTCATAATCTCATCGAATCTCGGGAACAGGGCAAAAAGGGAGGGAATAGGACGGTGGGGAAAAAAGAGGTCGTGACGAAAATTCCTCTTGATGCACTGGAAAAGCAGGTCAGCATGGTCATCGGTGCGATCAAGAGACGACCGCCCGTGAGAAAGCAGGTTCTCACCAGTTTCATCTCCAATATCTTTGCGGCAGTCAAGGAAACGTTAAGGGGGCAGGGCCGAGTGGCGCCTCTCTACATGATTGTCGCTGAGCATGCAGAATTCGGCGTGCCTCCGGTGACGGACGAGGTCATTAAGATGGCGAAGGAGCGTAAAGCTGAAGCGGTCATCACGATTGAGGGATTTCATTCTCATAAGGACATCAGCGGTGTTGTATACCATGTGAGCATGTCCGCCCCTGCTATCGGTGTCATGGGTTGGGTTTTGAAAGCGAAAATCCGGGATCGAAGCCTGGAGTTTGTCCGGGAACTTCCATATGTATTCGATAGCGTAGAAAAAGTGAAAACCCTCGGCCAAATCCTGGAGGAAATGGAGGGGAATTGGCGGGGGGTCTGAAGCAAGGCATGATCGAGCAAGTTCGCGAGGGAATCGGCGAAGGGTTGAAATACGGAAATAGGTGGATTACGTTAATTGTGATTGAAGTTCACTCCAGAGGTTCAGCGCGTGGATGAAGAGGAGGGAAAAGACATGGCGAGGGAATTTCAAGAAGTGCCGGTGAACCAACTCAGAGGCCGCATCGACGCTGCATCGCTTTCTTTTGAAAATACAGCATCTCTTGAATCGCCCAAGGAGAGAATCCTCGGCCAGGAGAGAGCGAGTGATGCCATTCGATTCGGTATGGGAATGAAAGATGGTGGGTACCATATATTCATCGCCGGGCCCTCCAAAGCGGGCCTGACCTACACAGCACGCACCTATATCGAGGAACAGGCGAAAAAGGAAGAAACGCCGCCCGACTGGTGTTATGTCCACCAGTTCAAAGAGCCGGACAAACCGAAAAGCTTGAGGTTATCGGCCGGCCGAGGCAAAGAGCTCAAGAGGGATATGCAAGAGCTTCTTGGCACGCTCCAAACAAGGATATCAGAGGTGTTCGATAGTGATGAGTACGGCGCCAAAGAAGGCGAAGCTCAAAAGTCGTTTGAGCGTTTTCGCAGGGAGGTCATCGAAGAACTCTCCGAGCACTCCAAGAGGGAAGGCTTCATCCTTCAGGTCTCTCAAGCTGGGATGGTCCTCATCCCCGCGACCAAAGAAGGCCTGCCTATGAGCCAGGATAAACTCGCTGAGCTGAGCGAAGAGAATCGCACTTTACTCAGAGAGAAGAGCGATGAGCTCCAAGAAAAAATGAAAGAGGCAGTCAAAAAGATTCGCGAAGCCGAGGCAGAATTCAAACAGAGACACAGGAAACTGGAGAGCGATATGGCCCTCTCTGTCGTCGGCCACGCCGTGGAATCTTACATAGACAAATATAAGGATGAACCGGAAGTCGTCGGATACCTCAAGATGGTCCAAGAGGATGTCCTGGAGAATATCAGCGACTTCAGGAAAAAGGAAGAAACCCAGCAGGTACAGGTGCAACCATTTCAGGTTCCCCACCGGGAGGCTGTTTTCAGAAAATATGCTGTGAATGTCCTCATCGACAATTCAGAGACCGTGGGCACGCCCGTGGTCTACGAATCCAACCCCATTTATCCCAATCTCTTTGGCACCATCGAGCGTCAGGCGTGGTTTGGCGCCCTGTTCACGGATTTCACCATGATCAAACCGGGTGTCCTTCATAAGGCCAACGGTGGGTATCTCATCATGAAGGCTTTGGACCTCCTGAAGTACTGGCTTTCATGGGAAGCGCTGAAGCGTGCGCTACGGGATCAGGAGATCCGGATTGAAGACCTGGGAGAACTCTACGGTCTTTTCAGCACCAGAACCATCAGGCCTGAACCCATTCCTTTGAATATCAAGATCGTGCTCACCGGTGATCCTTATCTTTTTGAACTTCTCCACTTCTATGATGATCGCTTTCAGAAGCTCTTCAAAGTCAAGGCGCACATGGATGATCGGATGGAGCGGAGGGGAGAAAGCATTCTGCAGTGTGCCCAGATGATAGGGCATTTATGCCGGGAGAGGAACCTTCGCCATCTGGATCGGACAGGGGTCGCGCGTGTCCTCGAATACAGCATGGAGAGGACGGAGGATCAGGAAAAGCTTACCCTGGAACTTGGGGATATCAGTGACCTCGTCAAGGAAGCGAATTACTATGCTGGCCTTGAGAGCGCGCAGTTTATCCGTCAAGATCACGTGGAAAAGGCGATCCAAAAGAGGATATTCAGGTCTAATTTATTCGAGGAGAGGATCAGGGAGCTGACGGAGAAAGACATTTTTTGGATCGAAACCGAAGGATATAAGGTGGGCCAGATCAACGGCCTTTCCGTCTTGATGACGGGTGACTATGAATTTGGGAAACCGAACCGGATCACGGCCACTGTTTCCGTGGGAAGAGAAGGAGTCGTCGCCATCGAGCGGGAGTCAAAAATGAGCGGCAACATACACACCAAAGGGGTGATGATCCTCACCGGTTTCCTGAAAGAGCGGTTTGCCCACAACAAGCCCCTTTCCCTGGCAGCCACATTTTGCTTTGAGCAGAGCTACGGCATGGTGGAAGGGGATAGCGCTTCCAGCACAGAGCTTTTCGCTCTCCTGAGCGGTCTGGCGGGGGTTCCCATCTACCAGGGTGTGGCGGTGACGGGTTCCGTGAGCCAGAAAGGGGAGATTCAGCCGGTGGGGGGTGTGACTCGCAAAGTGGAGGCTTTTTATGACATCTGCAAGCACAAGGGCCTTAACGGCCTCCAGGGTGTGGTCATCCCGGCAAAGAACGTCCGGAATCTTATGCTCAAGCAGGAGGTGGTTGAGAGCGTGCAGCAAGGGCGTTTTCATATCTGGCCCATATCCACCATTGAAGAGGGCATCCCCATTCTCACCGGGATGGAAGCGGGTGCGCTCCAGTCTGATGGAAGTTATCCTGAGGAAACCTTTTTCCGGAAGGTGGACGGCCGGCTCGTTGAATTGGGAGAAATCGTCAGGAAATTTGCCAGGGAAGGGGAAGAAGGGGAGAAACCTAAGCCAGGCGAGATGGAAACCCAGCCCCTGACTTGATGTATGAATGATGAGGTCAATAGATGAACACCAGTGAACTGATTACGATCAAAGAGGTTTTTCTGGAGTCAGACCCGAACAGGGGCAACATGGTGATCCTGAAACAGGAGGGCGAAAAGGATCGCTTTTTCATGATGTTTGTGGGGGATGCGGAATTTGCTGCCATAGCAAAAGAGAATGGGTTGGTCGAACCGAAGCGCCCTCTGACTCACGATCTCTACCTGAGTATCCTTGCGAAACTCCAGGTGGATTTCCTTCGGATTGAAATCTATGAGATGCGACAAGAGACTTACTATGCCAGCGTTTACTTCCGTGTCGATGGAACCGAACAGAGTGTGGATAGCAGGCCAAGCGACGCCGTGGCCCTTGCTCTGAACAGGAAGATCCCCATTCTTGTGAACCAGTCTCTGTTCCGGCGTAGGCTGAGCAAAGAGGAAATCACAGAGTACGAGGGTCTGTTAAAGAGCGTGAAGTTTTAGCCGCGGGTTTTAAAAGTCTTCCTGAAGGTTCCTTATGTTTGTGAGGGTTCGATTTTCTCCATTTGATGTGATGGACAAAGTTGCTATTTTCTCCGGCACTTGGTTTGCTCAGGGTTAACCAATGGTCCTTGGATTCTCCGTTCATGGAATCAGCGGAAACGGGGCAAAGGCTTTCCAGTGCAGTGCGTGCGGAAGCCTAGTCGCCCGCTCAGACCACCTCATCAGCCTCGGTGGCACGAACCGTCATATTTTCATCAACCCCGGGGGAATCGAATGCGATTTTCAGACCTTCATCTCCTGCCCGGGCGCCATTGCCTTTGGTGAAACCACGGATGAACATACGTGGTTTACGGGTTATGCCTGGCGCATGGCCTTTTGCCGCCAGTGCGGGCAACACCTGGGCTGGTACTACCAAGGCGTGTGTCGAACCAGGCGTCCTTCCGAATTCTGGGGTATTCTCCTCTCCCGCATAGTAAGCCAATCATCCTGATCGTCTTCCGACCGTGGCGGGAAACTGTGAAGTCCAATGATCGCGGCCAGGAAGCGGGGTTTACGGAGGAATATGTCCTGAGATGGAGTGTCGGGAAGCTGACTGAGGCCTGTTCAGAAAACGGTTGACAAACGAAAGTGCCTGTAGGAATATGTCAGTAATCGGTTACTTACTATATTCCCAGCTAATCCCACCGAAGGAGGGAAACCATGAATACCGTAGAGCAGGCAAGTGTCGAAAGCAAAGAAGGCAAGAAAGGCTTTCTGAACAAATTCCTGAGCTTTCTCATGTACGGGGGCTTTCTCATTGTTGTAGCGGTGGTGATCGCCATCGTCGTTTTGTTGGACATGTACGTTTTCTAGTAGGTAGGATCCAAGTTCCCGCTCCCATTCATCCTCGGCAACCCCAAACGAATGCGTCCGCGATAGCCCTTAATCGCTCATTTTCAGGACCCCTAAGGCAGAGAGAGGAAGTCCCAAGGCTCAGGTCTGCAGACTGAAGCTTATCGGGCGTCTATAATAGCTCGCAAAGGGGACAATATGTTCTTTCCCTCTCCATTCCTCCTCCTTGATCCCGTCGATATGCCGACATTAGAGATGTAGCTGAGAGGTACATAGGATTAAGGGTAAATTCTTGAATTTTATCCTTGACAAAAATTTTCGTTGGAATAAATTACGCTTTTGATTTTCTCTTCCGGAGACCATGGAACAATATCTTGCCGTCATATTCGCTGCGGGACTGGGCGTGGCAACACTGCTCCCGCTACTCGTCCTCTATTGGCTCCTTCCACCCGGCCCCGGCAAAAGGGCTTGGGATAAGAACTACTATGACCACTCCAAGGAGAGCCCCTATGAGTGCGGTGTCCCACCCACCGGTGATGCGCGCACCCGATTCTCAGTGAAATTTTTCCTTATGGCTATGCTCTTTGTCATCTTCGACATCGAGGGCGTATTGATCCTCCCCTGGGCAGCAACGTTCAAGAAGCTGGGCGTATTCGGCTTTGTAGAGATGATGATTTTCATCAGCGTGCTCGTCATCGGTCTGGCCTACGTGTGGAAGAAAGGGGCGCTGGAATGGTAGGGGAGCCGGAAAACCAAGAAGCGAATGGCCTGGGAAACCAGGTTCTAACGACCCAGCGCAGACCCTTGATGGATAACCTCAAGGCCGCTGGAGAGCAAATCGCTGCCTGGGGGAGACGCAACTCACTTTGGCCCTACACCTTCGGCACTGCCTGCTGCGGCATCGAGGTCATGGCCTACTTCGCCAGCTTTTATGACATCGCACGTTTCGGCGCCGAGGTAGTGCGCTTCTCTCCGCGCCAGTCAGACTGCATGATCGTTGCAGGAACGATTACCGACAAGCAGGCGCCGATTCTTAGAAAAATTTATGATCAGATGCTTGAGCCCAAGTATGTGATTTCCATGGGCGTATGCGCCTGTACGGGCGGATTCTACCGCGCCTACCATGTGGTTCAAGGGATCGAGGAACTCATTCCGGTGGACGTCTATGTTCCCGGATGTCCGCCGACGCCCGAAGGCCTCATTTACGGGTTGATGAAACTTCAGGAGAAGATAGACCGTGAAGGGGTGGGCTTTAACGCCGGGGAGCGCCTGCAGGAGCGGTTGCACGAAATCGATGAGCGGAGAAAGAAACTTTGGTGAGCACTACGGCAGGCGATAACATCACGATCAGCAAGCTCCAGGCAAGTTTCCCTGAGGAAATTCTGGAGGTGGATGCCCGGCAGGGCGATCCTTCAGTCGTTCTCAAGCGGGGCAAGATCGCCGAGATCTGCCGTTTCCTCAGGGATGATGCCGACCTTGTTTACAGGTACTTCATCGATATTTGCGGCGTGGATTATCTGGACGTCGGCAAGAAACCGCGATTTGCGGTGGTTTACCATCTTTTTTCTTTGGACAAAAAACATCGAATTCGGCTCAAAGTGCCGCTCGAAGAGTCGGATCTGACGATCGATTCGGTGGTTGATGTGTGGAAGGGAGCGGAATGGTTCGAGCGGGAGGCCTTTGATATGTTCGGCATCCGTTTTACTCATCATCCTTTCCTGCACCGCATCCTTACCCATCATCAGTTCGTCGGCCATCCACTGCGGAAGGATTATCCGGCAGACAAGCGGCACCCCTGCACCGAGCCCTGGGACCTCGACTTAAGATGAATGCCCTAAGGGCAAGATATGACGTTGATGACTACGGCACTGGCTGAAAATAGCGGAAATTATCAGATTCTCAATTTCGGACCGGCCCAACCCATCATGCACGGCGCGCTCCGGCTGAAGCTCAAGCTCGACGGCGAGACGATCGTGGCTGCGCGGATGGAAATCGGCTACCTTCATCGCTGCTTCGAAAAGATGTCCGAGCTTCAGACCTGGTCCGGCGTGATCCCCTTCACGGACCGCCTGAACTATTGCTCCAGCCTGATGAACAATCTCGGGTATTGCACTGCCGTCGAGGACTGGATGGGAATCAAGGTGCCGCCGAGAGGGCAGGCGCTGCGGGTCTTTCTCAATGAGATGCACCGCATCATGGATCACTGCACCTGCCTGGGACCCGGTCTTGTAGACCTCGGCGCACTGACCAATATGTGGTACACCTTCACTGCCCGTGAGTTCGGCTACAAGGTCATCGAAGAACTCTGCGGTTCGCGCCTTACCACCAGTTACCTGCGCATCGGCGGCCTCACGCGGGATGTGCCACCCAGCTTCGTGGCCAAGGCGCGGGAGTTTCTGCGGGAGGCACCCAGGTTTCTTGATGACGTGCGCCGGCTGGTGGAAAAGAACCGCATCTTCATCGAGCGGACGAAGAATATTGGTGTTGTCAGTTATGAAGATGCCATGGCGTGGGGCTTCACCGGTCCCTGCGCAAGGGCGAGCGGAGTGAACTACGACGTGCGGAAGGTCCGCCCTTACTCCGGTTACGAGAACTATGACTTTGAGATTCCCCTGGGCGCAAGCGGCGATGTCTACGACCGCTACCTGGTGCGCCTTGAAGAGGTGAGGCAGTCTTTCAGGATCATGCAGCAGGTACTGGACGACCTGCCCGACGGCCCGGTGAGAGCCGATGATGCCCGTGCCGTGCTCCCGCCGAAACGCGAGACATACAACAGCATCGAAGGCCTCATGAACCATTTTAAGCTGATCTTTGACGGCATTCAGGTGCCGGCGGGCGAATGGTATTCTTTCACGGAAGCAGCCAACGGCGAGCTCGGCTTTTTCCTTGTGAGCGACGGCGGCGGACGGCCATACAGAATCAAAGTGCGACCGCCCTGTTTCGCCATCTGCCAGGCGATCGAAAAGATGGTGGTGGGACACATGGTCGCCGACCTGACCGCCGTCATCGGCAGCCTCAACATTGTCGCAGGTGAGCTGGATAGGTAGGACATGGCATTGGAGTTTTCTGAAAACGCGAAGAAAGAGATTGCAGCCAAGATCGACCAACTGCCCGACCGGCGTTCGGCGCTCATCCCAGCGCTTTACATCGCCGAACGGGAATTCCGGTACATCTCGCCTGAGGTCATGGAATACCTGGCTGCGGAACTCGGCCTGCCCGTCTCTGAAGTCCGCGGCGTGGCCACTTTCTACACCATGTTCAACAAGGAGCCGGTGGGCAAATACCACATTCAGGTATGCCAGAATCTGACGTGCTCCCTGCTCGGTGCGGAATCGCTCATTTCCTACCTGGAGAAAAAGCTTGGCATTGCATGCGGCCAGACGACGGCTGACGGCAAATACAGCATCTCCCGTGTGGAATGCCTGGGCTCTTGCGGCACCGCGCCTGTGATGCAGATCAACGATGACTATTATGAAAACTTGACCGCCGAGAAGATTGACGAGATTCTGGCGGGTTTGGATAAGGAATCAAGCTAGCGATGGCAGGTTTGAAGATCTTGTTGGACGGCATCGATCATCCGGAGAGCGCGACGCTCCAGTGGTACCGCTCTGTAGGCGGTTACCAGGCGGCGGAGAAGGCTCTCACGACGCTGAAGCCTGACCAGGTCATCGAAGAGGTCAAAGCGAGCGGCCTGCGCGGCAGGGGAGGGGCGGGATTCCCCGCAGGCCTCAAGTGGTCCTTTGTTCCCAAGGGAGACATGACGAAATTCCTCCTCTGCAACGCGGACGAGGGCGAACCAGGCACTTTCAAGGATCGGATCATTGTCGCGCGCATCCCCCACCGCCTCTTCGAGGGGATGATTATCGCTGCCTATGCCATCAGCGCACACAAAGCCTATATCTACATCCGTGGTGAGTTTGCTAGGGAAGCCCAGATCCTGGAGAAAGCTCTGGCAGAGGCGTACGCCGCGAACCTGCTCGGCAAGAACCTGTTCGCTAGCGGCTTTGATTTTGACATTGCCGTTTACCGAGGAGCAGGAGCCTATGTTTGCGGTGAGGAGACGGCGCTTATCGAGTCCATCGAAGGAAAGAGGGGTTATCCCAGGCTGAAGCCGCCGTTCCCCGCATCGCGAGGCGCCTGCAATCAGCCGACCGTGATCAATAATGTGGAAACCCTCGCTTCCGTGCCCTGGATCATGACCCATGGGGGAAAAGCCTATGCCAGCCTCGGCACAGGAAAGAGCACGGGCACCAAACTCTTTTCCATCTCCGGCCATGTGAGCAAACCGGGGGTCTACGAGATCGCCCTGGGCATGCCTCTCATGAAGTTCATCGATGAGTATGCCGGCGGAATCAAGAACGGAATGAAACTCAAGGCGATCATTCCTGGCGGCTCCTCCACGCCCATCCTCACGGCGGAAGAAGCGATGGAGGTGAACCTCGACTATGAATCCATGGCCTCCAAGGGCACCATGCTCGGCAGCGGTGCTATTGTCGTCATGGCCGAAGGGACCTGTATGGTGAGGGCTCTTATGGTACTCTCGCGCTTTTACGCGCACGAGTCATGCGGCCAGTGCACGCCCTGCCG
>JAHECH010000633.1 GCA_024641835.1 Deltaproteobacteria bacterium | reverse complement strand
CATGCCTTCTAAAGGCAGGCCAGGAATGCGGGAAGTGCATCGAAGCATGCCCTGTTCAGGCACTTAGCGAGAATGAATTTGATCGCCGACGCTGCTGGGACCGCCTCAAGGAGAATCGAAGTTCCCTCGATTATTTCTATGCCCTGCCTGAATCAACCCATGTCTGCGGCAAGTGCGCGGCCCTCATGCCCTGCAGCTTCAAGAATCCAGTCGCTGAACCCTGCGAGAAGCGGGTTCTGGGGTAGTGCCTGAATTACCTTTTCCGCTGGAAGTTGAAGCTGTGGCGTTGAAATAGTTCTGATGTATCCTCTGTCTTTTAAAAGAAGCGTAGAGGAACCCCGGGCAGAGAATTTGTTCTTTTTGAATAATAGAGTCCCGGAAGCTCCTCGAATGATATCCAAGCAAAGTATGGGAGGGGAGACATGACAGCATTACACCTTGACCGGATGACGTGGCCGGAAATTTCTGAGCAAATCAGAAGCGGGCGAGGAACGGTCGTTGTGCCTTTTGGCTCAACCGAACAACATGGTAGGCACTTGCCCTTAGGAACAGATTCTGTAATAGGAGACGAGGTGGGATGGGGATTGGCTGAACGGCTTAATGCATTTCTTGCGCCGACCTTGCGATTTGGGTGTTCCGAGCATCATTTGGCTTTCGCCGGAACGATTTCACTCGCAGAAGATACATTCCGAAAGGTAGTAAGGGACATCATTAGAAGCCTTTGCAAACATGGGTTTCAGAGAATAATCCTTTTGCCCACTCACGGAGGTAATTTCGCACCCCTTAGGCAAGCTTTCGCTGAAGTTGGGCCTATCGAAGGGGTGAAAATTCTGGCCTTCACAGATCTAGAAGGACTTATAAGGGCTGCTTTCCGGAGTTCTGGGAAATTCGGCGTAGATCCCGTAAAATCTGGCGCCCATGCCGGAGAGTGGGAAACTTCAGTGATGCTCTGTCTGCGAACGGAACTGGTTAATATGGAGCGGGCTAGTGAGGGGTTCCTGGGAAGCATATCTGAAGTCATGGCCAAGTTTACGTCCGGTTTGGAGAATCTGGATCAAAATGGTGTTTTAGGTGACCCGCGTATGGGAAATGCGGAAGCCGGGAAGATATACCTGAAGGACCTGGTAGATTTTCTCCACCAATGGGTTCTAGATCAAGACAACAGCTGGCAATATTGAATGTGCGTCGGTGGGGTCGGACCATGCCTATCCTCAAAAGAAGGTGGGCATGTTGTTCATAAGGACCCATGCATAGCGTGGGGTAGATCTCCCGACAAATTGATGTCATAAAATCTCGACCGATTCTTAGGGGCTACGTGAGCCGATCAGCCAAGACCGTAGAACCTCATTACGATAAGGTTTACTCCTTTTTGACAGAGAAGGATAAATCCCATATAATTCTTTCAGCAAAATGAGATTTTTTCCCGGCCATTCGATTTTGAGGACCAGCGGGGGTGGGAGGCTTTTTCATCTGAGGCGTTCAGGGGACATAGATGTTTGTACCCTGATCACGTCCAGAGCGGAATTCAAACATGAACGGAGCTGGCTTTAATTCGCTTTCGAAAGAGATCTACGGCAGTCGCCTCAGGATAGTGACCTTCATTATTCTTGCTACGTTTGCCACTTTGGTTCTACGTCTATGGTATGTTCAGATCGTCAATGGCCCGGCTTACAGAGTTCAATCCGAGAACAATCGTATCCGCCTCAATGATGTTCCTTCTTTCCGGGGGATGATGTTTGACCGCAACGGTGAGCTGATTGTAGATAACCGTCCGTCCTTCGATCTTTTCGTCGTTCCTGAAGAAGTCCATGATCCAGAAAAGCTTTCGAACAGTTTTGAAGAACTAATCGGTCTGGCCGCGAGTACGGTAGAAGAGAAACTGAACGAGGAGGGACGGAAGGCCCCCTTCAGACCTCTCCTCGTGAAGAAGAATCTGACCCGGGAGGAATTGGCCATTATTGAAACCAACCTTTTCAACTTGCCTGGAACCATGATCCAGGTGAAACCTCAAAGGCACTACATTTATAGCGAGTTTGCATCGCACGTGATAGGTTATCTGGGCGAGATCAACGAGAACCAGCTTAACAGCGGGGAATATCCTGATAATAAGCCTGGCGATCTCATCGGCAAATATGGTGTGGAAAGAAAATGGCAAAACGATCTCAACGGTCTGAGGGGTGAGGAGCAAGTGGAAGTGGATGCCGTTGGCCGTAGACTCAAAGTCATCTCGAGAAAGCCACCCGCATCCGGATACAACATCGGCCTGACCATCGACAAGAACCTACAATTTGTGGCGGAGGAGCAACTCAAAAACAAAAAAGGGGCTATTGTGGCCGTGGACCCTGGTACGGGTGAGATTCTTGCTATGGCGAGCAGCCCTTCCTTTGACCCCAATATGTTCCTTCAGGGTATTGATAAATCCCAGTGGTCCAACCTCATGTCGAGCAAAGACCATCCGCTCCAAAACAGGGCCATCGCAGGGCAGTATCCGCCGGGGTCCACTTTCAAGATCGTTATGGCTCTCGCCGGCTTGGAGGAAGGGGTCATTAATCCAAATGAAGAGATATTCTGCAACGGCTCCTTCACTCTGGGGAATCACACCTATCATTGCTGGCGCAAGCAAGGGCATGGCTGGGTCAATCTTCACAGGGCTCTCGTCGAATCTTGTGACGTTTATTTCTACAACGTGGGGAAACGCCTCGGTGTGGACAGGATTGCCCAGTACGCGAAGATGTGCGGGCTCGGAAGTGGGACGGATTTCGAGCTGGGATTCGAGAAGGATGGCCTTATCCCCACCAGCGAGTGGAAACTCCAGAGGTTCGGCGTTCCGTGGCAACCCGGTGAGACCATATCCGCCGCGATTGGTCAAGGATATATTCTGGTGACACCTTTGCAGATGGCCCGGCTCATCTCGGCTCTGTTCAATGGGGGATACCTCTATCAGCCTTCAGTGATCAAGTGGGTAGGCAAAGAAAACAAGAAAATTTACCGATTCGCTCCAAAAGTTCTGGGCCGTCTTCATGCCAAGGAGCAGAATGTAGCGCTCATCAGGGATGCTTTGATTGGGGTGGTGAATGAACCCCATGGCACAGGGTCCAGTGCAAGGCTCAAGACTTTCACCGTGGCCGGGAAAACAGGAACGGCCCAGGTCGTGGAGTTAGGCAGGGAAAAGACCATGAGCAAGGAGGCAGCCGGAGAATTTGGAGACCACGCCTGGTTTCTCGGTATTGCACCTGCGGAGAATCCTGCTCTGGCAGTGGCCATCCTCGTAGAGAATGGAGGACATGGAGGAAGCGCAGCCGCTCCTATTGCCAAAAAGATGTTTGAAGCTTACTTGGGAAAGGGCCAACAATCAGAGTTACTCGTCAACCGCGAGCACCCGTAGCTCGTGAGCGGAGCGAAAGATGGTGGAGGCGGGGGGAGTCGAACCCCCGTCCGAAAATAATCCACTTAAGCAT
>JAHECH010000632.1 GCA_024641835.1 Deltaproteobacteria bacterium | reverse complement strand
GATGAGCATCACCTTCTGTTCGTCGCACACTTTGCGCAGGATCGGATAGTATTCAGGCGGTGGGATGAGCCGGCCGTTGGTGCCGACAACAGGCTCCACGATAATGGCAGCCACATTGCCCTCCTCGCGGATCATGTAGTCCAGGTACCTGGCGCATTGCACCCCGCACTGGGGATAGGCGAGCTCGAAGGGGCAGCGGTAGCAGTAGCTGTCCGGCGCAAAGCGCACTCCCTGGATGGTGAATCGGGCCTGCTCAGAGTACCATCGCCGGGGGTCCCCCGTCATGGTGATGCTTGCGGCAGTGGAGCCGTGGTAAGACCTGTAGCGGGAGATGACCTTGTAAGCAGGGAAGCAAGCCTGCCGGACCATTTTGATGGCCGCCTCGTTGGCTTCAGTGCCGCTCGTGGAGATAAAAAACTTGGATAGCGCTTTCGGCATCACCGTCAGCAACGCTTCCACCGCCTCGATGGCCGCTTCGGTGGCGAAGCTTGGCGCCATATACGGCAGCTTCTCAGCCTGCCTGACAATGGCCTCGATCACGGCCTTGTTCTTATGGCCGAGATTTGAGCACATGAGCTGCGAGGAGAAATCAATGTAACGTTTGCCTTTATCATCGAAAAAATAAACCCCTTCGGCATCCGTGACGAGCATCGGAGATTTCCAGTCCTTCTGCCTGCTCCAGGTGTGGTAGCTGTGGCTCGCGTATTCCTGAACCCTGTTCCTTGTATTGGTCATGGCTCATTCTCCTCTGTTGAGTGGGCAAGTTATGCTTCCAGGCCGGCAAGCTTCACCTGGCGCGCCTTGCGGATTTTTCCGAATGCTTTCAGAGAGCGGGATACTTCCGGCAGGGCACTCATTTTTTCAGCAGCTTCGGTGTAATAGCGCTGCGCCCTCGTCTCCAGCCTGCGCGCCGCTTCCAACACCTCGGCGGCACCCAGAACAGCTGCGCCTTCGCAGGCTTCGCAGAACGGCGCCCGCACGAAATCCCGGATCGGTTCAAGGATCATTTCCGTGACATTCTCCCGCCGGGTGCGCTGGATGGCCTTGACGTTCTTGCCTGCCTCCGCAGCCAGTTCGCTAAATAGCTGCCTGAAAGCGGCGCAGGCCGGATTGCCTGCGGCGGCTTCATAGAAAGCCTGATCCCGGCTTTCGATCTCTTCAGCGAAATTCAGTATGCTTCCAAAATTCTCAAGGGGCATGTTTAGGACCTCTCTACAGCCAGCGCTGGATCACGACCTTGGTATCGGTGAAGAAGTGGAAGATCTCCTGACCATGGCCTTTGATGTCCCCGAACATGGACTGGCCTGCACCACCGAAGGGGAAGAAAGACATGGGAGCGGCAATTCCGATGTTGATGCCGATCATGCTCGGTTTGACCCGGTATTTGAACTCGCGTGCTGCTGCGCCGCTTCCGGTATAAAGACATGCGGCGTTGGCAAACCCGCGGGTGTTGATGAGCTCGATCGCATCGTTGAGGGTCTTGCAGCGCACGATACCGACCACGGGTCCAAAGATCTCTTCCCGGGCGATGGCCATATCCGGCTTCACGTGATCGAAAATGGTTGGCCCCAGAAAGAAGCCATTCGGGTAATCCTTGACCCGGTAGTTGCGGCCGTCCAGGATGAGCTTGGCATCCTCGGCTATGCCCTTTTCAATGTATCCCAGGACTCTCTTCCTGTGGGCCTCGGTGGCCACGGGGCCCATGGCGGTCTGCTCGTTCAGGCCGTCGCCCACTTTCATCGCCTTGGCCGCGGCAGTGAATTTTTCGATGAGCTCATCAGCCACGTCCCCCACCGGCGCCAGAATGGCGCCGGAAAGGCAGCGCTGGCCTGAGCACCCGTAAAATGAGGAGATGAGGGACGGCATGGATGCCGCCAGGTTGGCATCCGGCATCACCGCGACGATGTTCTTGGCGCCCCCCAGGGCCTGCACCCGTTTGCCCGTCTCCCCGCAGCGCCGGTAGATGTACTTGGCCGTGGGTGTTGATCCGACGAAAGAGATGCCGGCGATACCTGGATGGTCCAGCAAGGCATTGACCACTTCCTTGGAGCCGTGCACCATGTTGATCACCCCTTCAGGGAATCCGATCTGGTCCACGATTTCGAAGATGTGGGTCTGGGTCATGGGCACCTGCTCCGAGGGTTTGACGATGAAGGTGTTGCCGGTCACGAGGGCATAAGGCAGAAACCACCAGGGCACCATCCCGGGGAAGTTGTAGGGAACGATCGCGGCGAAAACCCCCACCGGTTGGCGGTGGCCTGTGCAGTCAATGTCTTTGGCGATGTCCTCCAGGGCGTACCCGCACATGAGCGTGGTGACGCCTGTAGCGTGCTCAATGTTTTCGATCATGCGACGCACTTCGCCACGGGCTTCGTCAATGCATTTGCCTTGCTCAGTGGTGAGCGTTCGCGCAATCGGCTCGAAATTCTCTTCGAATGCCTCTTTGAGGCGAAACAGATAGCGCGCCCTGGTGAGGGGCGGCGTGGTACGCCACTCCCAGAAGGCCTGCTGGGCAGCGCGGACAGCCTTGTCCACGTCTTCCTTGGTGCCGTAAGCCACCTGCGCGATTTTTTCGCCCTTGGCCGGATTCCATACATCACCAAGAGTCGTGGAGTTGGACTCCACCCATTCGCCATTGATGTAGTTCTTCATGAGCGGCCTTGCCATATCCGTTCCTCCTTTGTACTGGGGGTATTAAAGGGCTTGGAAAGTCTTTTTGATTGTTGCCAACGTAGTCTAAGAGGAAGAGGGTGTCAAGAAAAAAATAGGCGTTTTCTGCGAAATAAATAATTATGTTGATATCTGAATACGAATTAGGATAATCTGGCGCTACATGATTGTTGGAATTAGTTAAGATCCATCCTGAAATAGACACTTCCGGACTTGTGCATTCGGGTGTCAGCGGTCAGTCGAGCTGGACCGAGCTTACAGCATCGCCGGCGTGCCAACCACCTGGAGGAAGAGTCATGAGACGCACGAACTCTCACAACCGCGAAAAGAATATTGATCAAATTGACTGCCAGATGATCGAGT
The DNA here is from genome assembly GCA_024641835.1 of Deltaproteobacteria bacterium. Classification (GTDB taxonomy): domain Bacteria; phylum Desulfobacterota; class DSM-4660; order Desulfatiglandales; family HGW-15; genus JAHECH01. The sequence goes on along the minus strand of JAHECH010000632.1, from coordinate 426 downwards.
TGTTGCAAAAGGACGGCCGCACCTCCAACACGGAGATGGCCAAGACGATCGGCATATCAGAAGCCACGGTCCGCAGCCGGCTGAACCGTCTGATCGAGGAAGAGATCATCCAGATTGTCGCCGTGAGCAATCCCCTCAAACTGGGCTTTGAGATCGTGGGAAACATCCGGATTCACGTTGATGTCAAAGAAATGGACAGGATCATCCGTGAGCTAAAGGCTCTCAAGGCCCTTTGGTTCATCGTGCAGACCACGGGCGGGACCGGCATCGACGCAGAGTTCGTTGTGAAGGACCTCAATGAGCTGAACGACCTGATCTTCGAGAGAATCAACAAAGTCGAGGGGGTGCTTCGCACCGAGACAACGCTGTTTCTCAAATACGTCAAACGCCACTACGATTGGGGAACTGCGCTGAAGTGAAGACGCC
>JAHECH010000631.1 GCA_024641835.1 Deltaproteobacteria bacterium | reverse complement strand
ATGACATGGTACCATCCATCAGGATATTCTATGCGAAGCGGTCTTGACATGATGTTTCTCACATTACAATCATCCCAAAAACAGGTCAAGAGCAGACTTGACCCCTTAATGACCCAACAACGATCAGGGTATGCTACTAATATTAAGGAAAGAAGGGTCGTGTTGAGGGATCAGAATATCTGCGATGCCCCTGATGGAAAGAACACTGTCGAAGGCATCCATAACATTTGTGTGAATGCCTGGGGGGATTACAGGGAATGCTTCCTGGACCTCCTCGGGAGGCTCAAAATTCTCCTTCATCGAACAGAAGCCAGTTATAACCGCCTTCCCCTTAGCTGTAACCACTGAAACAGCCTGAGTTCCCGGAGAGTGACCTGGCGCAGGAATCAGCTCGATTCCAGGGAAAATCTCACACCTACCTCTGACAACTTCGAACCTTAACCCTTGGAGGAACGGCTTGTGATAAACGTTCATCATTGCAGGATGAGGAGAAAGAGCGAACTTCAATTCTTCTTTCTGAACCACAACCTTAGCATTCCTGCACTTGAATGTATTGCCACAATGATCATAATGAAGATGCGTTTGGATGACTAGATCGATATCATTTGACCTCAATCCTAAAGACCCCAGCGAATCTTCAAACGACATTATTTCCTTCGTTGGAATTCCCTTGGATTTTCTAACAAACTCGGCATCTACTGCACTATCTATGAGGATATTTCTACCGCCGTCCGTCACGTACCATGAGTAAATGGGCGCCCAAATCTTCTTCCCATAATACATCCGATAGGTGAAACTCCCCATATCTAGCTCGATTTTTAGTATTGGTAACGGCTTAATCACATATTTGGTCATAATCCCATCCTTGAGTCTTGGGTGGCTTTGGAACTTCTACAGCTCAACCCAGTCCCCTTACTTCCCTGTCCCGATGCCTCATTCTCAACTATTTTGTGACGATGATTTTGTTGGGAAGCCAAGTAGCGATTTCTGGAATAAGAATCACTATCACTAGAACCACCATCATTATAACGACGTAAGGAATTATCGATTCATAAATATCCGCCATTCTGATTCCAGATGGCGCTACTCCTCGGGTGTAGAAGAGATTCATCCCGAAGGGAGGAGTCAAATATCCGATAACGATATTTATTGTAAACAGTATACCGAACCATAGCAGATCAATATTAGCTTGCTGTATTACGGGAGAGAGCACTGGCATCGTCAGCACAGTTATTGCTGCTCCATCAATAAACATTCCCATAACAAAAATAATCCCCATAATCACAGCGAGAAGCGTTGGGCTGCCAAAGTTGTGCTCAATACCGACCAAGGCGTTCCCCAAGGCTTGCTGAATACCAAGCGCGTTAAGGAGTGATGCAAACATACTCCCACCTATCAAAAGCCACATAACCATGCACGTAATCCTAATAGATAGCTTTCCGCCTCCAAATACGGTTTTCCAAGTGAGCTTCCTGTTTATTCCGGCGCAAACTAAAGCACCCATGGCACCCACTCCTGCACCTTCTGTCGGGGTACAAATGCCTGTGTAAATTGTTCCCATGACTGCTGCTATGAGAAGGACCGGTAGTATCACCCCTCGCAGGGATTTCAATTTTTCCGCCCAGGATATAGGCCTCTCATGCGCGACTGCCGGTCCCATTTGAGGAACTAGCGCACATTTAATTCCTATGTAGAGGCAGAATCCCGCAGAACATAACAATCCAGGAAACAGTCCGCCCGCAAAAAGCTTTCCTACCGAGAGACCCGTGAAGCCAGCGATGATAATCATTATGACACTCGGCGGGATTAAAGGCCCCAAAGCGGACCCCGCCGCAATACAGCCTATTGCCATTTTCTTATCGTAATTTCGTTTGAACATTTCCGGCATGGCGATGGGGCCAATGGTTACAATCCCGGTAGCGCCAAGCCCAGATATCGCATCCATTATCGTACACATGAAGACGCTTCCAATCGCAAGACCGCCTCTCAGTCTGCCCAACCACTTGTAGAACATGTCGTAGAGGCCCTCCGCAATACCTGATTGCTCCAGGATTGCCGCCAGATAGACAAACAGAGGAATTGCTAGGAAGATGTCGTTCGTGCTCTGAGCATAGATTGTTGTCGCGGCCATATAAAGAGCGGTCGGACTCCAAAAAGCGAATGTAAAAATAACTGCGCTGCCAATTAGGCAAAAGGCAACAGGCAACCCAAGTAACATCAGTGAAAAGAAAGTTACTATTACAACCAAAGTGATAACAGCAGTGCTCATACTCTCTTATTGCCTTTCGGAAAATTCGTGACTAGCATCAGATCCTTTAGCCACAAGTTAATCCCCTGAACCCATAGCAGCACCACACCACAAAATATACCTGTCTTAAGAGGGAATACCGGAGCGGCTAGCAACGTGGAAGCTCTCTCATGAATGAGAATTGATCTCCATGCGAATATCGCTGTCTGCCAAGCAACGGCTCCTAGTGAAAATATGAAGACTAAATAAACTCCGAGTCTTAGTACAACCTGCGTTTTCTCAGAGAGCTGAATAATGAATATGTCCATCACTACATGTCCCCTCTGCAAGAGAGTATTCGCACTTCCGAAGACAACAATTAAGCAAAAAAGCTGCACATTAACATCCCACGCCCATGTCGTAGGACTGTTGAACAGATATCGCATCGCCACTTCATAGACTGAGATGAGAGTTAGTGGAAGGAACAGTAGGCTAACGGCATTGCTCAAAGCTTTACTCACCAGATCTACAATACGAAGAAACTTGACCATGCTGATTATTCCGTACCTTTCTCTGGAGCCTCTTCTTAATAGCCTAGCCCTTGATTCTTTTTATCTTTTTGGTATACGGTAAATTCTCAATTCTATGGGCTTTCAGATACCCGGGTTTCCGATGACCATACGGAGGGCAGCCTGCGATGAATTGTGGTTTTATCCCCTTACCCGCGCATGCTTTTTCTATCTGCCTTTTCGATCTCAAAGCGCAATTGCCGAGAACTATGACTTCATCCTCCTTAAATATGTCAGGTAGCCTCGGTGTGTTACCAACGACCAGAGCGTATTTTTTATTGGTATCAATCTCCCATGGATAAGGGGTGTATTGAATCCACAGCCCACACCCCCAGCAGGTCCCCCCACAGTATTCTATGATGTGAGGATCTGAATTAAGCCAGTAGTCCCCAGGGGCGACTTTGCAATACCGCCGGATCGAGTCCAAACTGGAACCCAGGATTTCAATCTGGTTTGGGTCCATTGTACCTTGGCCGGCTTTTTCTGCTATAGGTAGCACCATTTGTTCATACGGCTCATGGCCCATCGCTAGCATGGTCACGGCCTCTGTTGCAACCGGATCTTTTCCCATGATGATAACTCCCCAATCCACGGGGGTGCCGAATCGTGGTCCGAGCCCTTCCTGGATGACCAGGCCGTCCATAACCGTAAGAGTTGGAGGTAG
>JAHECH010000630.1:3058-3464 GCA_024641835.1 Deltaproteobacteria bacterium | reverse complement strand
CCTTTCCAAATGGATTGCCACCAACCAGCTCAATAGAGCGACGAATCATCTTCATGCGATCCAAGAGATCTTCACTGTTTCGTGGTGTGACAAAGAAGCGGTTAATTCGCTCACCGGTTTCAGGATGCAAAGCGCTAAACAGGTTTCTAATCTTCGGATCTTCAGAAGATGTTAGCGCAAAGCCTTGGGCAACCGTATCGACCACAACACTGAGGATTGGATGGGTGGTCACATCCTCTACCTTCTCGCCTTGAATGTAAACACGCCGCCCATCCCGGAGGCTTTCCTTGTATTCCTCAACTGTGCGCAATCCCATTTTTGTACCTCCTGTACTTTTTCGGATTCCTTGGTAGCCTTGTCAGATAGCGTCGTAATTCCGTGGAGAAATAATATAAAACCTGCGTAC
>JAHECH010000630.1:0-3048 GCA_024641835.1 Deltaproteobacteria bacterium | reverse complement strand
AGCCGCAATGGTTTCTCTATACAAAGAACAAGTTAGGTATTCATTGAACGACTGAGCACCCCCAGCTTCAAATATTCTTAGCATTTATCCCATAATAGGACTGATGTCAAAGCTAAATTGAACCTGGCTTCTCCTAATTAGAATTGAGCTCTCTCCCAAGTTACCCAAAAGAGCCTTAATGAAATCATGACCATTTTGACCACGTCGTTTTTCGCTACACATCCCTACTTAAACATGTAAGCTTCAAATTCTCATCCTAACTGCGCTTTAGGCTTTTACCTCATATCTTGCACGAATGTATCTGCTGGTCTCTGTCGAAGGCTCCCCCCACATAGCATTGTCACTTTCGAATTCTTTTTACACGGCATATGATGTTTTTACCATATCCACGTCGACCAGGTTCTAGAAATCTGATCAATCTAAGGTGATATTGACTATTCTATCTTTTATTTGCATCAAATCACGGTCCTACTTTCACTTTAGGAGATTTACTTGACTCATTATTCTAGAGTCTATTCACAGCTAATCTCAAGACTTTATTTTCAGAATATGTCGAGCATTGCTGCCTAGAATAGCGTTGATCTCATCTTGGCCAAAATCAATCCCTCCGGGAGAACTTTTCGGCAGAGATTTCAGTGTGGTTATCCAGTCTTTGACCGGTATTACCGGTTCAAAGATGGGGCCATCTGAACCGAAAAGAATTCTTTCAGCTCCGCATATATCTATAATCTCTCTGAGTTCTTTACAAAAAAAGTTCAGATTCCGCTTAGCCAAAATCTGCCATTCAGCAATATCTCCGAAAAGGTTAGGGTGATAATAAGCTAATCCTACCCATTCGCGCCAGAAGAAATGTCCCATATGTGCAGCAATCACTGTCAAACCAGGGAAATCTATGGCAACGTCGTTTAGATGCATCGGATGGGCATATTTCCCTCTGTATGGCGGACAATTAGGCCCACTATGAGTCAGTAAAATTCCTCCCGCCTCTTGTAAAATTTCCAGCAGGCGATAAGCTTCGGGACTATTTGGGTAGTATCCATAATCTGGATTAAGTTTCAAGCCTCTCATGTTAAATTCTTCTAGACAAAGACGAAGAAGATCAGGGGCTTCTGGCCTTCGCGGATCAATGCCGGCAAAAGCGATAAAACGGTCTGGGAACTTCTTGGCAAGAGAACCTATCTTCTGGTTTAGGTCTTTTGCTACCTCAAAGGTATTTCCCCGCAAACTCGAATTATCTACGGCGCAAAAGACGGTAATATCAATTCCCGCCTCATCCATTCTTTCGATCAGCTTTTCTCCTGTAGGGTCCGCGTAAATATTCTTGGCCTCCTCGAACAATTTATCACGAGCAATATCTAGACCCACTTTCCTAGCGCTCATCAGCGCCCATCTTGCTACGTGTTTGAGGGCAACGGAGCTAAGCCCAGGTATCATGTGATAGTGAGTATCAATGATCATAGCTGCTTTTTCTCCGTCATTTTTGCTTCCTTGAGGATCATGTTAGCGATCACTAACTTTTGAATTTCAGTGGTTCCTTCATAGACTCTTGGGAGCCGGGCTTCTCGAAAGAGCCTTTCTACATCCATACCGCAAGTTACTCCTAATGCCCCATGAATCTGTACAGCCTTATCGACTACCCGGCCAGCCATTTCAGTAGCATAATACTTAGCCATGGAGGACTCCTTAGTTATTCTCTCTATACCTTTATCCTTCAGATCGGCTGCTCGGTAAACCAGCAATCTGGCTGCATCTATTTCCGTGGCCATCTCTGCGAGCTTAAATGAAATAGCCTGGTAATTAGAAATCGGTTGTCCAAAGGCTCTCCTTTGACTAGAAAATTCAATGGACAAATCAAGCGCGGCCTGGGCCGTTCCGATGCTAGCGGCACCGACGGACATTCTAAGTAAATCCAAGGTCCTCATGGCTATTTTAAACCCATCATTTTCCTCGCCAAGCAAATTCTCCGCAGGGAGACGGCAGTTCTTAAACTCTAATTCCACTATGTCATGGAGTGCCATAAGCTTAAGGCGTCTGCTAACTCTAAGCCCTTCAACTCCATTTTCGTAAATAAAGGCCGAAATACCTTTATTACCCATATCTTCCTTCGTTTTTACAAAAGTGACACCCATGTCTGCTCGAAAGCCATTAGAGATAAAACGCTTTTTTCCATTCAGAACGTACTGATTGCCCTTCTTGACCCCAGTAGCCACTATCCCGGCCACATCCGATCCTGCTGCTGGTTCAGTCAAGGCATAGGTAGATAGAAGATCTCCTCTAACCAGCTTGGGGAGATACTTCTTCTTTTGTTCTTGAGTACCAGCCAAGACAACCGGGTATCCCCCTAAGCCTTGCATAGCCAGAGTCACGTCGGCTATAAGCGAAACTTGCGCTAGTTCTTCTCTTGCAATACATAGCTTTACGGCGCTTACTCCATCCCCTCCATATTCTTTTGGAAATAGGATACGAAACAGCCCTCCTTCAATCATAACATCTACAATTTCCTGTGGCACATCATCTGTTTCTCCATATTTCTGCGCCAAGGGCTTAATCCTTTCCCGCGCACACCTCCTGACCTTTCCCTTGAATACCTTTTCCTCGTCGGTAAAAGCAAAGAATTCCATATCTTCTCTACCCTCTATTTGGCCTGTTCCCTCTCTAAGATCATAGCACCTGAAACTCCCCCTCCCCCACATAAGGCAGCCAGGGCATAGGGCACATTCCTGCGCTTCATCTCATGCAAAAGCGTAACCACAATCCTCGCACCACTACATGCAATGGGATGTCCAATGGCGATTGCCCCTCCATTGACATTCAGTTTGTTCTCGTCTATTGGAGTACCTTGCTCTTCCAAAAGCTGCAGAACTGCTAAGCACTGAGCGGCAAAAGCCTCATTAAGTTCGATTAAGCCTATCTGATCCATTGTCATACCCGCCCGAGCCAGAACTTTGGGAATCGAATAGGCAGGTCCTATGCCCATAAAGTTGGGATCATTCCCGAATACTGCGTAGGCAACCACCCGGCCAAGGACTTCCATACCGTGTTCCTCAG
>JAHECH010000629.1 GCA_024641835.1 Deltaproteobacteria bacterium | reverse complement strand
ATTTCCGCCATCAATACGGTGCGCGGCATCTCCGCCATTGGTCTTGATGACTGGGTGCCGAAACCGAACGTCTTCGGGCTCGGAGCCATCAGCGGCACCTCCGGCCCGGCGATCAAACCGATCGGTCTCAACTTCATCGCCTCCATGGCCAAGGCTGAGGATTTGGGGCTGCCGCTCTCCGGCATCGGCGGCATTGAGACCTGGATAGACGCCCTGGAGTATCTGCTGGTGGGAGCTACCACGCTGCAAGTGACGACCGGGATCATGCATTACGGTTACCGGATCGTGGAAGACATGATCGAGGGGCTCTCAGATTACATGGCCCTTCGCGGCACTTCCCGGATGACGGAGCTCATCGGCAGGGCGCTCCCCCAGCTGCAGGAGACAGACAAGTTCGACCTCCACCGCCAGGGGATCGCGCAGTATAACCTGGATACGTGCATCGGTTGCGGCCAGTGTTACATTGTCTGCAGGGATGCCGGCGGTCAGGCCTTGGATTGGAACGCCAAGAAGCGGAGGCCTCAGTTGATCGAGGAGAAGTGCTTGAGCTGCATGCTGTGCCAGTTCATCTGTCCTGTTCCGGGGCTGATCGGCTACAAGGAAATGCCCAAGGGCTGGAAACGCCGTGAGACGGCCGTGAAAGACGCGAGCCTGGTTTCCGCATTGAAAACAGTGCCATTCGCAAAGGAGGGTCCCAATGAGTGTGCTGCTTAAGAGCGGTACCGTAGTCACCACCTCAGGTCGCTATGTGGCCGATGTGTATGCCGAAGACGGTAAAATCAAGTCGATCGGAACGAACCTGGACAAGAAAGCGGATGAGGTCGTCAACTGCAAGGGTAAATACATCCTCCCCGGTACCATCGATCCCCACACCCACATCGCCATGCCGTTCATGGGGACCTATTCCCAGGACGACTTCGAAACAGGCACCATCGCTGCGGCCTGCGGCGGTGTCACCTGTCTCGTAGACTTCGACATGCAGATGAAGGGCGAATCATTGCTCGACGCGATTGAGCGCCAGAAGGCTATTGCCGACGGCAAGGCCTGCATCGACTATTCACTGCACCCCGCGGTGATCGACCCCAGGCCAGAGGTGATCGAGGAGGTCAAGAAGGCATGCCTGCAATACGGCACCCCGAGCTTCAAGATTTTCATGGTCTACGACTTCCGGGTGGATGATGGCACCATGATCAGGCTGCTCGAGGAGACCAAGAAATACGGTGGCCTCGTCCAGGTGCACGCCGAGAACTTTTACATGATTCAGCACATGAACGCGGTGCTGGCTAAGGAAAAGAAGCTGGCGCCATATTATCATGCCGTCAGCCGGCCGAACCTCGCCGAGGAGGAGGCCATTTACCGGGCATCCAAGATGGTGGAGATGACCGGCTCCAGGATCTACATCGTGCACCTTTCCTCCAAGGAAGGCCTGTGGAAAGTCAAGGAAGCCCGCGACCGCGGCGTTCAGGTCTACGCAGAGACCTGTCCTCAGTACCTGGTGCTGGATGAATCCCGTTACAAGGAGCCCAAGTGGAACGGAGCGAAGTATGTCATGAGTCCCCCGCTCCGCACCAAGGAAAGCAATGTGGCTCTGTGGGAGGGCTTGCGAGGCGGTGACATCCAGGTGGTGGCGACCGACCACTGCCCCTTCGACTTCAAGGGCAAGAAGGACATGTTCGGCAAGGATGATTACAAGAAGATCCCCAATGGGGCGCCGGGAATCGAAACACTACTCATGCTCCTCCACTCAGAGGGGGTGGTCAAAGGCCGGATTACTCTCGAGCGCATGGTGGATGTGCTTGCCACAGGCACTGCCCGTATGTTCGGCCTCAAGGACAAAGGCGAGATCGCGGTCGGCAGGGATGCGGACGTGGTCGTCTTCGATCCGAAGGCCAAGTTCACCATCACCCAGAAGAAGCTGCACATGAACGTGGACTACACGCCCTATGAGGGGATGACGGTGACCGGCATGCCGATGCTGGTTTACTCCCGTGGCGAGAAGGTCGCCGAGTGGACAGGCGACCAGATGAAGTTCGTCGGCAAGCCCGGACGCGGCCGATTTGTGAAGCGCGAACCTTTTCAAGGCTTCTAGATACGAACGATCGCTGATATCTTCTAGCGATGAAAGGCCCTTTCTGTTTCAGAGCGGTGGAGCGCCATTTTCGCGTACCCGCTTTTTCAGAAACCCATAGGGCAGCAGGAATGGGACTTGCCTCCGGTAGCTGCTGTATTTGTCGCCGAAAAGAGCGATCATCTGCTTTTCTTCCTGCAGCGCCATGTACACCACAAAAAGAGTGAGCAGAAGGTTGTAGAACAGCGTGAGGAGATAGGGCTTGCTCAAGAGCAGGCCCCAGCTTGCGATCAGCCAGCCAGCGTACATTGGGTGCCTGCAGATGCTGTAGGCTCCGGTGAAGATGAACAGCTTTGGGTATTCTTGGAAGCCGAAAAACTGGGGCAGCCTCCGAGCCTTAGCCAACTCCCCCAGGGCCGTGCCTGCGATCCAAATGGTCAACATGGCCGGCAGGATTGCTGGAAGTCCGTAGGTTGGGGGAAAAATCTGGTAGGTGGAGTGAGCGTCACGGAAAAGGACGACCACGGAGAGCACCAACAAGGACAATGAGATGAGCGCGCGGAGCGCTGCGTAAGCTCCAAAAGAAATGCGTGCCTTGGCGCGGATGGAAGCTCTGATGGATTCCCTTGAAGAAAGGCTGTGGAAGACGCTGAAACATGCCAATACGATAAAAACCTTTACAAAGGGAGCCATCGTCCACCTCGATCAAGCGTGCGAGCGACAGCCGGGCACTCCTGCCTGAGGGGCCAGCCCGCTGCCATGGGCAGGGACTGGCCCCAGGAACCGATTATCGAGCCGATTATCGAACGTAAACCGCCAAATCTCATCACTTGGCGATGGCAGGATGCTGCTTGCCATACCAGGCATTGTAAAGCACGACATAGGCGATCAGAGCCACGAAGGCGCCGACAAACCAGGTCCACTGGGCGAGTGTGGTGCTCAGCTTCGAAAGCAGGAGGGATCCTCCGATGCCAGTGAACAGGGAAAGCACACCGCAGAAGTTTACGCACTTGATCTTACTCACATAGAAGATGATCCCGGCGATCAGGCCCAAAACCAGGATGAGCATGGTCAGGACCGACGGCCAGGAGTTGGGAGTGCCTAGAATAGCGCCGCTCGCATAGAGCGCGATCATGGCGATCACGAGAATCACGGCGTATACGACTGCCACCCAACTAACCCTGCCGCCAGAGAAATTGTAGACGCCGTCCCGCACATAAAGATCATAAAGCTTCAGGCTCTGCTTACGGATCATCCAGTAGTCGGCGATGACCACCCCCGCGATCCCTCCCGTGAATGCGCCATAACCGAGCAGCCAGGTCCACACATAGGCCCTGGGATCTGCCAGAAACTTCCAAGGCTGCATCAGGATGCCCAAGAGCGCTATGAGGATAGTG
>JAHECH010000628.1 GCA_024641835.1 Deltaproteobacteria bacterium | reverse complement strand
GTGGTTTCCGGGATTATGGCTCATTCCGAGATTGAAATCGTTCCTGTTCTCAATGTTGGAATACTCACTCATTCTCAATCACTTATCCCGTTTGCGGGGAGTTTTACTTGGACGGCCGTGAGCTTGCCACTATCCAAAAACCATGGCCCAAAGCAGATCCGGATGCTTAGCGGCAGGCTTAACTGTGATCTTTTCAAGTGCGTCTATCGACTGTGTGAAGTGCGTGAGCTCATTCAGTATGTTGGCACCTGATCCTGCAAGGAGGAAATTGAGCTTCTCTGAGGCTCGATAACAGCACAGCACTTTCTGGGGGATTGGCGGTGTTACGCAAGGCTCTTTCAAGACGCTCAACCTCTTTCTTCGTAAGCGCTAGAGCCAATGCCAGCCTATCGAAAATATTTGCCACCCTGTCTCGGAGCTCTTGAGATATCCCAAGGGCCGGCAGTTCTTTATTCACATAGTTGATATTTCCCAGAATGTTCCGCAACTCCTGATAAAGAGCGAAGAGCAATTCCTTAATCTCATTTTTCGGTTCTACCTTCTCTTCCATACTCGCCCGCTTTTCCCTTATCCAGCCCTTGTCTGCCCTCCCCTCCTCTATTCAACACACCTTAGCGTCCCGCAGAAAGTCAGGGAGTGTCCAACCAAAATCTCTCCCTTGGGTAAACGTGTAAATCCAAGTTCCGCTTACGTATCGTAGTGGAAAGCGGAGGGGTGGCCCTTCAGATTTACGATTACTTGGCTAATCAATACTCTTGCCGGATTAAAGGCCTCAGTCCTTGGTTTTCTGTTTCCTTCAAGGACTTGGTAGCCTCTTGAATTTCTGGCAAATGAGCAACATCTGGTATCAAGAACCCTAGAGAATTTGACAAATGCAATAAAGAAACTATGTTGTTACTATAAATTTGAATAACACCTAAAGAGAGAAAGGAGGAACACAAATGGTCGATGTTAAAATGCCACACCCTCAACATGAAGAGCATCTCTGCTTTAAGCAAAACGTTGGCTATCTGAAATCAAATCTTGAAGATTACAAGAAGCTCGTAAGGAATGGAAAGTTTGTTTGTAAGGGTTGCGGTCGAGTGGCCGCCAAAGAAGAAAGTCTCTGCACCCCTGAAAAATTGTAGCTAACCAACAGAATACCTTCTGAAAAGGATGTCCTCTTAGAAATTCGGGCATCCTTTTTTTTGTTCTCTTATGACTGATAGGAGTAATTTTTTTCGCCCAAGACTTCTTGTTTCGTATCGTATACTTGAATTTGGCCAGCCCGAAAACCGGGCGATTACCAACACAATACTTGAATAAGTGAGATTCAAAAGATTGTCAGAATCATGCGGTCCAACCGGAGAGTAGCATCAGGTATCAATCCTGCAGTGTATGAAACTTCAAAAGCGGTTTTATATGCCGCGGGTATCATTGAATACCTACCGGGGAAGCATTTAGAGAATAACGAGCACTGATAAGAATCCCCAACACGGGAACCTGGGTGAATCGCACAACTCAACCTGCCCGCCTGCTCCGCTTCCTATCACGACTGCTTGATAATCGGTCATATCATCCTCCTTTCAAGATCTGAACAACTCAAAACGAATCAGGGCTACCAGAATAAAGGATCGAGTATTTAGGAGGGTTAGCCGTGAAGGACTCCCAACAGAGCGGGATCCGTCCTGTCAGGAGGGAAACGGGCACATTTTGAGGGGTTTCTCCAAGGGACTAACCTCTCTATAGATGTTAACTGATTGAGTCGGTATTATGCCAGTCCAGTCGTTGAAGGATGGGTGTATTTTTCCGGATGCAATGGAGGAGGACAGTATTTATAGGCCTTGCGAAGATAGATATAGTTCGTTGCTAGGCGCTGTTTCCAGCCCGGATCGGCCCGTAGGATACGTCGGAGCACATTTGAGAACTTGTAGGTCTCACGAGTAGCCCAGTACCAGCCGTTCTGGAGCTCTTCGGAAGTCATGCCCCCGGGATGGATGACCGAATGACAGACATCGTAATCCGACCAGTCGGTGTTGTGAATGCGGCCCTGGCGCTGCATCTGGTCATACAGTCTGGTACCAGGAAAAGGGGTAAAGATGTTATAGAGGGCGGCATCGATCTTGCTGGCATTGACAAAGTCAACTGTGCGCTTAAACGTGCCCAGGTCATCACCATCAAGGCCAAAGATAAAGCTGCCGAAGATGGTAATACCCCGCTTGTGCAACTGACGGATGCCCGCTGCGTATTTATCTGGCCGGTTAAAACCTTTGCGGATTGATTTGAGGGTCTCCGCTGATATACTCTCAAAACCAATAAAGACATACCGTCCCCCTGCTTCAGCATAAAGGTCCATCAGCTCTGGATCTTCCGTGAGAGTAAAGGAGGCCTGTGAACCCCAGGTAATTTGCAGAGGAATTAAGGCGCGGAACAGCTCCTTTGCATAGTCGCTTTTAGCCACTAGGTTGTCATCAAGAAACATCCATCGCTTGCCTGGCTGGCTCCTGATTTCAGCCACCACTTCTTCCACTGGGCGGCAGCGGTAATTGCGGCCGAAAAACCTAGACACCGAGCAATAGTCGCAATCAAAAGGACAGCCACGGGTAGCCTGAATCGTAGTGAAGACGGAGTACATATTTCGATCAAGCAGGTCACGGTTCGGTATGACCATATCTCGCATCTCAACAAATTCACTGTTTTTATAGATTTTCTGTTTTGCCCCGCCATTCCTTATTTCAGAAAGAATTTGTTGCCAGAGGCCCTCGGCCTCACCTACCACAACGATGTCAGCTTGTTGAGCGGCCTCATCGGGTAAGGCTGTAGCATGATAGCCGCCAATGGCAACGGTTATACTGCGCTTACGAAACTCTGCTGCCATCCTATAGACGTGCGGTATCTCACAGGTCATGCCGGTAAAGCCCACAAGATCCCATTGGCCATTATAGTCGGGCTCACTTAAGCGCGCATCGTGGATCACCACTTCGTGTTCAGGTGGCGTGAGCGCAGCAATGGTTGTTAGGGTCACTCTTGCAAAGCCAGCCTTGCCGCTTTTGGAAATCTGTCCCATATAACCAGAGGATTTGGGCTGAACAAGCAGTATCTTCATTGTCTCTTTTTATCCGTGAAGTGAAGTAACTACTAATGAATGGAAGCGAAAATACTAAATTTATGAAACAGGAAAAACGGCTCAAGGTCAAGAAAAAACCAATAGAAGGCAAGATGTTGTGACTCACTCAGATCTCTGGGGCTTTCCTTTCGTTGCCAAATGGCCGATCTTGAATGGTTCTCATTCGGTTTTGATTAACGTCAGAATACTTAAAAATTGGCAGATAACGATTACCCAAATGAACATTTAGCTTCACCCCCTGTAAGAATCAACTTTCTTGGAAAACAGCTTTTTCTAGCCTGGCGGCGGCTTCGTGATTTGTGGGTTTCATCAGGTGAGCGTAAACGTTTAAGGTCACCGTTGGACTCGAATGCCCCAACTGGGTTTGGA
>JAHECH010000048.1 GCA_024641835.1 Deltaproteobacteria bacterium | reverse complement strand
GCAGGAATACGGATGTCTCCCTCTTGTCTGTTCCGACGATGAGAGGCTCTGGAGTGATGCAGAAGACCACCTGGCCGAGGCGGTTCTGATAAAAATAGTAGTTCTTGGAATTAGGGCCAGGCCGCAGATCCACCACCATGCAAGTGAAGAAAGCCTGTACAGGCTCTGTGATGGCTGCCTCATGGGAATCAGGAACCACAGGGATATCCACTCCGGCTGTTTTGGATAGCTCCCTCGAATACGGTCCGGCAGCGTCCACAACCACAGGGGCAAAATATTGCCCCTTGTCAGTTGTCACTCCCGCCACCTTCCCTTCAGTGACGGCAATCTCGGTCACCCCTTCCTTGAAACGAAATTGAACGCCGAGGGCCAGGGCTCTCTTGTAGAATGCATTGACTGCACGCAGGGGTGAAGCAGAACCGTCATCGGGCGAAAAGGTACCCCCCAACAATCCGTCCGGATTGATTCCCGGGACAATCTCCCGAATGCGTTCAGGGCCGACAAAATCAACGTTCAGTCCGAACTTCTTCTGGATAGGAAGAACGCTCTTGAGAGCTTTCTCTTCAGCCTCCCTGTAAACCGGAAACGTGTATCCTCCTTTGAGCCACTCAATATTGTCTTTGTATTTCTCCTCCCATGTGGAGAATACTTGGAGTGACCTGAGGCAGGTGAGGATCTTGGCCGGGTCTGAATGGGTCGCCCTGACGCCGCCGATGGCCTTCTTGTTTTCTCCCTGACCCGGGGACGGCTGCTTGTCCAGAACAAGGGTTTTCACTCCCATCTCCCCTAGGAACATGGCCGTGGGAACACCAACCGATCCAGCACCAACGACAATAACGTCATAATTTCCGCTACTCACCACAACTCCTCCATCCTAAAACGGTCCAAGGTGCACGGTACACGGCGCAAGGAAAAGCACCCCATTGATTCCGTCGTTTTTCCGTGAACCGTGCACCCTGTACCTTGAACCTGCCTGACTTCCATTGGGGCATTCGGCCCTAATCCTCCTTACTCCTCATTCCGGCCAGGATTCCCAGAGGCACTTCCACAAACAGGGGACGATCAATCCTGTCTGCCACATCCCCCAAATCAACCCCTTCCTCTTTGAAGATGCGCCATATCATCGGCCTGCATGTCTTGGCACCGCATGCTCCCATGCCTGCCCTCCAAAGGGCTTTGAGCTGGTTCATATCCCTCACGCCCTCTCTGATCGCCGCCCTGATCTCGCCCGCCGTGACCCTTTCGCAGCGGCAAACGATCGCCTCATCAGGGGGAAGCTCCCTCTCATACACCAGGGAAGGTTCAATCTGCTTTTCCTGCACCCAGATTCCGGAAGCCCTCTTGGCCACATCTTTTTCAACCCTGACTTGAACGAGCAATGTCCCGGGGTATTTCTTCTTGCTGGTCACCACCTTTTCGACCGGATAGTAACCGAGGATAGCTCCATCCTCATCGGTCACAGGGACCTTTTGGCCCTTTTCCACCTTTTCCCGCCATACCTCATAGGCCAGGGTGATGAGGGGGTATTCTTTGTCTTTCCGGTAATCCACAAGAGTGACTGCAAGCCCCGGGCAAATGAAGACGCAGTTCATGCAGCCCTTGCACAGGCTCACATCTACCATGTAAGGAAGCCCGGTGATCTCATCCCTTTCGGTCTTGATCGCACCTTCGGGGCATACGGATGTGCAGGGATTGCAGGGAACCTCCTGGAAGCAGTGGAAGATGGGCATCACCCCTTCCTCCTCCTTCGGCTTCTCCCTCGGCACCACCGGGCCTGGCTTCGACTTCAGGACCGCCTCCTTCTCCGCCCAAGTTGCGGGTATTTCACCTCTGTAGAGGCCCAGGGCCTTGGCAATCTTGAGTCCCTCCATTTTCCCCGTGAACATGGCAGCGGAAGCCTCGGCGATCTCCCTGGCGTCGCCCGCAGAGTAAACGTCCATGGCCCATTCTTTGGCCTTGTGGAAGAATTCGTTCACCTCTGCCAATCCCACGGCGATCAGGACCGTATCTACCTGGAAGGTTTTGTGCGTGTCTGGGATGACTTTCCAGTGCTCATCCAGCTTTCCAATCGTGACCGATTCCACCCTCTCCTTGCCGCTTGCCGAGACTACGGTATGGCTCGTGTAGATGGGCACACCGAGCCTTTTCAATTTGTCTTCGTGAACCTTGTATCCTCCTACGTAAGGCAATGCTTCCACAAGCGCCACCACCTGGATGCCCGCCTGGATCGCATGGTACCCTGCGATAAGCCCTACGTTTCCGCCACCCACGATGAGCACCCTCTCAGAGGATTTCACCAGGTCCCGATTCACCAAGGTCTGGAATGCTCCGGCACCGTAAACACCGGGCAGCGTATTGCCTGGAAAAGAAAGCATCTTTTCTCTGGCGCCCGCAGCTACCAGGAGTTTCTGCGGCCTTACTTTCCTGTAGGTCCTTCCCTTCACAACGCCCACAATGCCGTCTGAAAACACGCCCACGGCCGTAGTGTTCAACCAGACCTCAACTGAACTCTGTACTCTCACCTCTTCTTCCAGCATCCTGGCAATCTCAAATCCTCTTGTCCCGGCATGGGAATCCTCGACAGATCCGAAGAACTTGTGGGTCTGCAGGAGCAGCTTGCCCCCCAGTCTCTGTTTGTCATCCACGATCAGCGTATCTACTCCCAGTTTGCCGAGCTCAACGGCAGCCGAGAGGCCGGCAGGCCCTCCTCCAATGATGAGTACCTCCACGTCCCTGGCAGGAGGCTCTCTTAGCAAGGGGGCTCGGTCATCTTCTGGAAGCTTGGGCAGCCCTTCCAGGCTCTCTACAACCATCCCCTCCCGAAGAGGCGTCATGCAGGATTTCTCGGGAAGGCCGTCAGCGATCACAAGGCACTGCGAGCATTGGCCATTGGCACAGAAGATTCCCTGGGCACTGCCGTCTTTTGCGTGATGGCCAAAGATATGGATGCCATTCGCAATCAGGGCGGACGAAATCATCTCTCCTTCATATCCTGTCAAGGTCAGGCCGTTCCATGTGAAGGCCACTTCCTTTTTCTCGGGTATTTCAAGAATCGGATGTTTGGTTATTCTCGTCATGCTCATGGGAGTCACACCTTTTTGCCGGGTTTCTTTTCCTCGCGACGGCCTATCTCCTTCTGCCTTTTCCCTTCCATCAACTTGTTGAACCTGCATACATGGTCCTGAACGAGATGAACAGCCTTCGACGCCTGCCTCTCTTCCACCGCTCTTATGATTTCCACCAGATCGTTGTAATTCTCCCGCAGAATCTTTTCCTCGCCCTGCTCATCCAGCCGGTATGGTCAATGGTTTTCAAAGGGTGACCTTCCCGGCCGAATGGGGAATGGGCCCGGGAGGAAAAACCATGCGGGGTGTATCATGGGGTAAAAGCGGATGGCAGAACGAGCAGTCCCTTTCCACCCTTGCTCCCTTGGAACAGGGAACAAGGGTGAATCGGGAGTTAAAGGCAAACCTTCTGAAAAAACACCGATCGGCCCCGCCGCCTCTATTTGTAAGAGTGCAGTTCCCCTTTCTCGTAAACCACCGGCCTATATTGCTCCGTTACTTGCATGCCGTCTTTGTCAAAGGACTTGTTCCCTCCTGTGACGCCGTTGTAGACTTGACCGGCGGTGTAGAGCGCCTTGGCTATCTTTTGGGGATTCGTGCTCCCCGCCATATTCAGGGCGAGGGCGGCTATCCACGTGGCATCATAGCCGTACGCCCCGAACGCGGTCTGCTTGGCGTCCTTGCCGAACTTTTCCTTGTAGGCGGCCTGATATTCCTCATAGCGGGTCCCGGCAGCCGCGCCGATCTCAAGCCCCCTGATTCCTTCCGCCGTTTCCGGAATGACCTCGTTGCTCCACATGGTCGGATAGTCCGCATACCACCCCACGGACGGTTTCAGACCCATCTCATAGGCCTGTTTGAGAATGAGCTTGCTCTCGGTGCCGTACGCGGTAAAGAAAACCACCTGGGGTTTCTTGGAAAAAACGCGCTCGACTTCCGCCCTGTAATCCGTTTTGTTCTCGTCGTATCTCACCGCATCCAGCCACTGCTTGCCGGCCTTTTCGATGGTCTTTTTGGTCCAGATCTCGATCCCGATTCCAAAAGGATTGTTGACCGTGATGGAAGCGTAGGTATCAGCCCCGCTCTCAAGGGCAAATTCCGCCAGTTTGGTGCCCATGACATCGTCCAGGGCTATAACGTTGAAGAAGTAAGGGCCGATATTTCTGAGTTCCGGGGATGTGGAGGCCACGGCGATCTGGATCACCTTTTTTGAATTGGTCCATTGGCCCGTAGGCAAACTCACCCCGCTTGAATAGGCGCCGATAATCAGAGGCACCTTGTTGATGTCAACGAGCTTGTGAACTGCATCCATTCCGCCTCTTGGATTCGATTGGTCATCCTCAAACAAGATCTTTAAGGGATGCCCGTTCACTCCCCCGGCCGCGTTGATCTGTTCCAGTGCCAGCTGCTCTCCTCTTTGCATGTCCAGCCCTTGAATGGCGCTGCTCCCGGTCAGAGGACTTATTGCGCCGATAACCAGCTCCCCGGCCGCCTTGCATACGGTAGGCGTGGTGGCGAGCGACATCACGCTCAGAAAAACCGCTCCCAAAATGCTTAGAATGACTTTTTTCATCTCTTGCCTCCTTTCACCTTGAAATCGAATTCAAAATGTCAGTTGCTTTCCGCCCGTCGGCAGCTCCTCGATTTCCCAATTGCTTTCGTCTCAGGCCAAAAACCGCCCGCTGGATCAGCGAGAAGCTGCCTTGTCTCTAACTACCGCTCTTTCACCTCCTTCCGTGTTGCCCCTAGCCTCCGAGATAGGCCTCCTTGATCTTCTGATCGGTCAGTATCCGTTCGGCCCTGCCTTCGAATTCATTTTGACCCATGACCAGCACGTACCCTCTGTCGGAGATGCTCAAAGATTGATAGGCATCCTGCTCGATGATGATAATCGATCTCTCAAGCCTATCGTGAATGTCGGCAATAGCCAAGAATACCTCCTCGGAGGCTTTCGGGGAAAGACCTGCCGAAGGTTCATCGAGCATGAGCAGTTCGGGCTCCGTCATCAATGCCCTGGCCATGCCCAGCATCTGTCGCTGGCCGCCGCTAAGGGTTCCCGCTTTCTTGCTCAATTTTTGTTTGAGCATGGGAAACAGTTGAAGATTCTTGTCGATCCTTTCCCGAATCGTTTTCTTGGACTGGGTAAAGCCCCCCATCTGCAGATTTTCCAATATACTCAAAGACGGGAAGACGTTTCCGAGCTGGGGGACATAACCGAACCCCCTGCTTACCCTTTCGTGGGGTTTGAGCCGGGTGACGTCATCTCCCTTCCACTTGATGTCTCCCTTAAATATCGAGACATATCCCATGAGGGCCTTCAATACTGTCGACTTTCCGGCCCCGTTGGGGCCTATAATGGTCACCACCTCTTTAGCTTCGAGGTGAATGGAGACGCCATGCAGGATCTCCGATTTTCCATAACCCGCAACAATGTCGTTGGCCTCAAGAATTCTCATGAATCGACTCTCGCTTGGAACTTCCTGAGAGATAGGCCTCCAGCACCTTCTCGTTGTTCTGAATTTCCTTTGGCGTCCCTTCCGCTATCTTTCTGCCGAAGTCCAGGACAATGACCTTGTCGCAAATCTCGCTGATCACTTTCATGTTGTGTTCCACGAGCAGGATGGTCTTCCCTTCCTCATCCTGCAGCCTCTTCACCGCGGCAATGAGTTCCTTGATAAGTGTAGGATTGACGCCCGCTGTCGGTTCATCCAGCAAAATGAGTAGGGGATCGGACAACAGAATTCTGCCAAGGGACAGGAGTTTTCTCTGTCCGCCGGAGAGATTGCCCGCGTATTCATTTCTCAGGTCATAGAGTTTTACAAGATCCAGTATTTCCATGGCCCTCTCAAAGTTTTCTTTTTCCTGTTTCCTGATTTTTGAAGATCGAAAGAACACGTTGAAAACCCCTTCCCCGCTCTGGAGCTTCGGCGCAAGGAGGAGGTTTTCCATTACGGTCATCTTTTCGGTCACGGCGCTGATCTGAAAGGTCCTGCCGATTCCCATTCTGGCAAGCCTGAAGGGTTCGATATCTTCGACCCTTTCTCCCTGAAAATAGATTTCCCCCCTGTCTTTGCTGTAGAAGCCGGATATGATATTGAAGCATGTACTCTTTCCGGAGCCGTTCGGACCGATCAGCCCGGTTATACTTCCCGGCTCGACATAGAAACTGACCCCGCAAAGGGCCATGATGCCGCCGAAACTCTTATATAGCTCTTCTACTCTAAGCATGACTTCCACAAGCAGGGATTCAGTAAATCCGCTTCTTTTCCTTGATTAGCCCTTCTTTCATAAACAGCATGACGATCACGATGAGCACGCCTATGGCCACCATCCTCAGACTGGCAAGCGTGTCCTGCTTGATGGGGACGTAGTCTTTCAGGTAGCGGGTCGAACTATCGAATATGATGATGATGACGGAACCCAGAATCGCTCCCTTGTTGTTGCCCTCTCCTCCCACGATCACCATGGCCCATACGATGAACGTCTCTAGCGGTACAAATTGCTCCGGGCTGATGAACCCGTAATAATGCGCATAGAGGCAACCTGCCAGCCCTCCGAATATCCCCCCGATGGACATGGCCTTTATGCGAAATTTCTTCACGTCTTTTCCCATGGCCTGGGCAAGGTTGTCATTTCCCTCCCGGATGCTTTTCAATACCCTGCCGAAAGGGGAATTCGTCAGGCGATTGACAATCAGGTAGGTGAGGAGCAGGCAGACCAGAACGATACCCAGATAGAAAAAAGGATAGGCCTGTGGAGAGAAATGCGAGCGAAAGGGCTGAGGGATGTCGCCCACGCCGTAAGCACCTCCTCGATAGGGACCTCCGCCTACCACCCAGTTCTCGTTCAGGAAAAATATCCTCACGATTTCGGCGGCGGCCAGGGTGACGATTGCCCAGTAATCTTCCCTGAGATCGGACGTCGGTATGGCCATGATATATCCGAAAAGTCCCGCGAGAAACATGCTCGCGACGATGCCCAGGAAAAAGGACATATTGAAGGTCAGGGTAACGATGGTGGTGGCATATGCCCCCAGGCAGAAAAAGGCTACCTGGCCGAAGTTGGCCAACCCGGTGAAGCCATACTGGAGATTGAGGCTTACGCTCAGGATGGCAAATATCCCCATCATGATGGCCAGGTATATCAAGAAATTGATAAAGCCCATCAACCTTCCTTTTCCTTTCCAAGGATGCCGCGCGGCCGGATGAGCAGCACAAAGATCAGTATGACGAAACTTATGGCGGGCTTATAGCCAGTCGGGATAAACAGATCTCTGGAAAAAGGAAGCAGTCCGCCCAGGTTGAATATCTTTTCGAAGTTGAAGTAAAGGCCGAGGTTTTCAGCGAAGCCGAGGACCAGGGCTCCCAGCATCGCCCCGTAGGGATTGCCGATCCCTCCCATGATCGTAGCGCAGAACACCGGAATGATGATGGCAAAACCCATATAAGGCACTATGTACGTTTCCATGGCGATCAACGTGCCCCCCAGGGAGGCGAAAGTGATCGCGATGAACCAGACGTAAGTGACGATCGTTTCCGTTGCGATGCCGCTGGCCTGAGCCAGTTCCGGGTTGTCGGACGATGCCCGCATGGCCTTCCCCAGACGGGTGTAGTGAAGCAACAGGTGGAAGAGGATCATGGCCGCCGCGCCGACGACGATGATCCATACCTGGAGGGAGGTGATTCGGAACCATTGCGTGACGATCGGCCTTTCGAGGGCAAGGGTATAACTCCTGGAATCGGCGCCCCATATGGCCCTTACCGTATTTCTCAGGGCAATGCCCACCCCCATAGAGGTCACCATGATGACAATACCGGCGGAGTTCCTCATCCTCTTGAACACGGCCTTGTCTATCAGTATGGCCAGGAATCCCGTCGCAACGGCGGCGATAACGGCTGCGGGGACCGTGGGCAGCCCCAGTGTCACACTCAGGAAAAAGGCCAGGTACGCGCCGACCACTGCGAACTCGGTATGTGCGAAGTTGGCGAACTTCAGTATATCGTATACCATGGTCAAACCCAAGCTCAACAGGGTCAGCTCGGAAGCCCTTATGATGCTGTTAACGATTACCTGAGTAAAAATCATGATGCCTTTCTACCGTGGCTCGGTTGAAGAGGGGGTGATTGATCCGGCCCGAGGGTGGTGTCATGCATGGCGATCACGGCCTTATTTATTCCTTTTTCTCCGTGGACTCCAAGTCCCCTTCAGCGTACATCCTCTTGGCCTTGGCTCGTTCGCCGATGATGGCCTGTACGACATAAGCGTTGTTAGGCGGACAGCCTTTCACATGGACTTTGCCACGCTTCCATTCCGGAACACATTTCCCCACGGTAACAAGGCCTTCCGAAGAGACGAAGGGCGGAATTTCAGGGTCACCGGTGACCACGGTTACACCGGGAAGGTACATGAGCTGATCCGCGTTACGCATATCTACCAGAGCGCTCATCACTGTGTTACGACACCCAGTGCAGGTGACGCCGCCAAAAATAAGGTTAAATCCTTCCACCTTTACGGGGTTATCTTCTTCAGCCCGAAGGAAGCGTCGTCTTACTTTTTCCACGGGAACTCCGACAAGTTCCATCTCCTCTTGCTTATAGGTCCCCAGCCCCCGCTCTGCCCCATTTTTGGTGAGCAAGACTTTTTCCGGTTCATAACCCATAATCAGACCACAAACCGCGTCAACAGCCACAAGATCCCTCCCGGCTACTATCAAATCCATCTCTACCGGTTTCCCGAAGATCGGCCCGAGGCCTTCCTGGCAGTAGATTCCATCCACCAAGGCTAATTTCGGCTTCACAGCGGAAAGAAGGTCGATCACCCCGTCGAATAGCCCCTGCTGGTGCATCAACTTCTTGTATTTATCCGAAAGGAGGCCTTTCAGCTTCTTGATCGAGCAGGTGATGTTGGCCTGATCATGGGTCTTCATTTTAGGCAGGGAGACTATCACATCGGCTTCCTGCACAAGCCGGTAGCTTTCAATCTCCTGGAAGACCTTGCCGCTCGGCACAGGAATCATAGCCTTCGCGGCCTTCTTTAGGTCGATCACCTCGTAGCCCTTTTCTCGCAGTTCCCTGTAGCCCGATCCCTCAATGACCTTCTCCGTGTCCACTCCCACGGCCGATGATTCGGCGATGATGACCCGGGCGCCCATGTCTCGAATCACGTCGGCCACGGCCCGGGTGACTTCCGCCTGGGTGATGCAACCCTTCTCCGGCTCAGTGGGAGGGGCCACCAGACTTGGGTTCAGCAGAACTTTCATCCCGGGTTTGACCAAGTCACCGATCCCCCCGATAAGCGAAATGGCTTCATCCACCGCCTTGCGGACACCCCGGAAATCCGGTTGGGGATGGGTCTTAACGATGGATACTTTGCTTTTGACCATAACCTTCCTCCCTCATTTGTAGAAACAGATATAAGAAAGAGTCTCGTCAACGCGAAGGTCAAACCCCACTCCGGGCGGGACAATCACCGTCTCTCCCTGAGAAGCTTTCTTCCAGCTTTCACGGAGCAGGCGGACGTTCAGTTCCCCCACCGTTACGGTAATGTGTTCCTCCTGATCGGTTTTGAAACGGTACTGGCCCGGGAGCATAACCCCTGCGGTGAAGCGCTCTCCCTTAAACTCCGCCCCCAGGCTTTTCACCTTTCCTTCCATGTATTCATTAACCTTTATGACCATTCTATCTCCTATCTCATGCTCTAAAAACAAACCTTTCCCTTCCCAGTTCCGGCCCAAACTCCCGAATCGGTCCTATTTGAGGAAGGATGGATACAATGGTATTTGGATTTTGGATATTTTATGCACTCATCCTCCTCCCTGTAACCGAGGGAGGAGGATGAGCTGTCCTATTTTGCCACCAGCTTAAATGCTCGTTTTTCAACGACAAAACGGAAGAGTTGTTTTTCCACATCGCCGTTTTTAAAGGTTAACTTTCCGGTCACCCCCGGGAAATTCTGAACCGTGGCTACATAGTTCTGCAACTTCGCCCGATCAGGACCAGACTTGGCTAATCCTTCAAGAATGATAAGCATCGCATCGTAGGCTTGCGCCGCAAACGTATTGGGCGCGTGACCGTACTTCTTGGCGAAGTCATCTAGAAATCTGAGGGTCATTGGGTCTTTGGCATTTGGATCCATCGCTCCGACCACATGAAACCCTTCTACATTTTCTTTGCCCAGATCCAAGAGGGCATTCGTGTACTGAGAGGTATCGCCGAAAAAGGTTGCCTTTATCCGCAAGGTTTTCGCTTGCCTCCCCATGAGAGCCGCTTCATTGTAAAGCGAACCCATGAGAACCGCTTGTGCACCGGCGGACTTGATCTTTGTCAGAATGGGCGTAAAGTCGAGCGTAGACCCGGGTAAGTAAGTCTCATCGGCTACAATCGATCGCCCGGCTCCCGGCCATGACTTCTCATAAATATGTTGGAGTCCCATACCAAAGTCAGAGTTCTCGTAAACGACAGCTGCCTTTTTGAAACCCAGTTCTTTGGCCCAATTCACGATGTTCTCGCCAACAAGCTCATCCGTAGGCTGAGTGCGGAACAAGTATTTGCTGAATCCTGTAATCTTAGGGGAACTGGAGCCGGGTGAAATCTGAGTAATGCCTGCATTGGTCAGAATGGGAGCCCCTGCCAGCGTACAAGCACTGTTGTAGTCCCCGATCAGAGCGTAGGTTTTTTCGTCGCCGGCAAACTTGTTGGCAATGGCTGCCGCATCTTTTGGATCTGACCGGTCATCCTCACAGATAAACTCAATAGAATACTAAACATTGCCGTGTGCGAAGTTGACGACGCGCAATACTCCGAAGATCATAGAAAATCCCAGAGCCGTCAAGGCATAACCCACACCCAATACCAGGCCGTTAAGGAGTTGTTGATATATCATACCGCAAACCCTCCCACTCCCAGGCATGCCCTGTTCATCTTATCCTCGCTCCATCACTTCTTGCGCCTCAGTCCATGTCACTGGACGAAATCATTCTATGAGGTCTTCCTCCGCCATGAGCTCCACAAGCCATCGGGCAGCAGTACCAACCACCTCGGGACATTTGTCCTCATGTCCGCCGGCCTGCTCAAATCTCATGAACTCTTCCTTGTCATTCAGAAAATAGGGTCTGCCGAATATCTTCATGTGGATGTCCCTGCAGGTGACAGAGCCGTATTTCTCGATGAACCGGTCATGGTAACGTTTTGCCAGAGCGTAGGTCTTGAAACGCACACCGGGTGCGTCGACAAAATCAGACTTCTCTCGCCCAATCCGGTCACCAAGGATAAGAATCCCTCCAACATAGGCTCCGCAGCTTCCGTCTCCCATGAGGCCGATCCCGCCGGCAAAAGCCGTGGTCGCCTTGAAAACCTCATCTCCCTTCAGATTCAAGGCGTCCTGCACAGCTCCGACAAAACACTGACCGCATCCCTTGTAGGTTTTCTCGTATCTCTTTCCCAGGTTATAAGCCTTTTCGCCAAGCGCTTGAACCTCTTCCTTGTCCTTCGTTTTCTTCAATCTTGTCTTCACCTCGCTCATCCCGCTTCCTTTCTCGCACGATGATCGGATTGCATCAACCGATTTCGTAGCCGTACTTCTGCACCACCATGGGATCATGAATAGGCAGAACAATGTCCGCTTCTGCCATGACCTTTTGGACGCCCGCCTTCGCAGCCCAGAGATTCCAGTAGTTACCCGTTGAACGATCTCCAAACGAGAAGGCGCTGTGTGCTGCGTGCTTGCCGATCTCCGGGAAGATCTCATTTTCAAAACACTGAAGCCTCTGGCTGTAAATAACGTCACCGCACATGATCGCCAGTCCCTGCTTGGTGTTGATCTTGATATTCATGCTTCCCCAGGTATGGCCTTCGTCCGGCTCCAGCATGATGCCGGGAAAAAGCTCCATGGGATAATCGATGAGCCGCACCTTTCCTGGAACATGGATTTGCTCGACGAGATAGGTAATGTATTCGGCCGGGTATTGCTCATCCATCATATCTGCCACAGCAAACATCAATTCCTTCCGAGGAAAGATGATTTTTGCTTTGGGGAATAGCCGATCATTGCCTGCGTGATCAATATGGAGATGCGTGTGGAGAACGACTTCGATGTCATTGAAATCCAATCCGTATTTCGCCAACTGGTAAGACAGCTTTTGATCCGGCCTCTGGGTGCATGTCATTCCGAGCCTTGCCATGATATCCAGCTGGTCTTCCTTGACCCCGGTGTCCACGACGATGGGTGGAGCGGTCTCGCTCACGATCAGAAATGAATAACATGGCACGGTGATGGGTTTTCCCGGAGAGTACTTGTTCACCAGGAAGCTGGCATCAACACCTCCGATGTCGCCAATGTCCATAACCTTGATCTTGTGTGTTGGCTTGTTTTTGTCAACCGGCATATCTTCACCTCCACGATGTTTCTATGGTTTATGATTCCTCGTCTTCTTCTTTTCCTTTCCCGGCTCTTGGTTTCTCCTTCCCTGCCATCTCTTTCTGCACAGAAGCCTTGACAAACTCTTTGGCCCCTTGCTCCAGGAGCCCGGGTACCATCTCTTTCAGAGCCTTGACCAACCGATCATAGTCCAGGTCCGCCATCCCATCTTCGCCGAACAATTGTTTGAAAACCGGCTTGAAGGCACCCATCTGCAACATGCCAGAGATGATGGTAGTGATGGCAGACTGAGCGCCTGCATAAGAGAGCAAGCTCTTTCCCTCTTCCCCTTCACGCACTTCGGTAACTGGCATCGTACCCATACCGTCCACATGAACGATTTTGATGCTATCGATCTTTTCTGCAGGCTTCATGAGCTCCCCGGCGATGCTGGCCAACTGGCCGATCAGTTCCTTGATCCGCTCGTTTTTCAGGACGCGTTCGGAAATAAGGTTTCTCGCCTCCACCATGGCACGTTCTGTTTCAGCTTTCATGAGCGCCTCTTTCCGTGACGCTTCTGCAAGCCGCCCTGCGTGGGCAGCGAGGAGGCACTCGCATAACCGGTCATGCTGTAAAC
>JAHECH010000627.1 GCA_024641835.1 Deltaproteobacteria bacterium | reverse complement strand
GCGCTTGTCGTGAGCAACACCCTGTTCAACGAGCAAACGGGTCTCACCATTGTATGCCCCCTGACCAGCACTGACCGGGGATACCCTTTTCATGTGGCAGTCACCAAGAATCCGGACGTGAAGGGATTTGTGATGGTCGAGCAGGTCAAGTCTATCGATTTTCGTGCTCGCCAAGCGAAGCCCATCGGAAAGGCCTCAGATGATGTGCTCGACGAAGTCCTGTCAATCCTCGATGCTTGCATCTATTGAAGGCCGAACCAGGCAAATGCAGCCGAACGCTAATTGCGTAGGCTGATTCGCAGCGTTATGCTTTTGTAAAATAAGAAAATGATGAATCAGAAAGGATTAGGATTATGAAAATAAATCCGGATTTTATTGCTCCTTGTGGACTTTACTGCGGCGTCTGCGCCATTTATATGGCACACCGTGATAATAATCAGAAACTCAAGGAGCGGTTGGTGAATCTTTACAAGGGAGAAGTTCCCGGCAAAGGTATTCTTCCTAATTGTGAGAACCTTTCGGTAGAAGATATTAAATGCCGCGGGTGCTTATCTGATGAACACTTTATGCACTGCCGACAGTGTGAGATCAGGGCCTGCACAAAAGAGAAAGGTTACACCGGATGTCATCAATGCGATGAATTTCCCTGTCAGTATATTGAAAATTTTCCCATGGCTGTTGGCAAAAAGGTTATTTTGCGGGCTATCCCGTATTGGCGAGAAGTTGGCACTGAAAAATGGATTCAAGATGAGGAAGCCCGGTATATTTGTCCTGAATGCGGCAATAAAGCTTTCCGGGGCGCTGTAAAATGTAATCAGTGCAAAGCGAAGCTGGATCTGGACTAGATTTTCTTGGCAAGATAAAAGCTGTTACATCTATAGCCGCATAACAAGACCGTTTAAAGCGGAGCGGCTATTACGTGTGGTTTTTTTGGGGCAAGGTTTTAAACATTTACGTTTATTTTACTGTAGCTCCGACGCATACTCGCCGCCCGCTTAACGGCAAGTTAGGTCCTAATCGATTAGAAAGGAGCGTAAACCTTGGAAACTGAGCTTAAGATGGTTTACTGGAAAGGTGAAAAGTTCTGGGTTGGCAAGGTTATCGACCACCCGGAAGTTATGACCTAGGGGAAAACGCTGAAGGAACTGGAAGAGAGCATTATCGACGCCTATAAGCTCCTGTACCTTCGCGGGACATGCTTAAACAAAAGACAATTCAAATCAGGAGCGTAGGTATTTGCTTTTTTGAATACCTCCCATGCCTCACACTCACCCCGACCAGTCTTCGTTCGCAACGAAGTGGAGAACATATAAGCTTTACAAAAAAAGAACATTTTTCGCCAATTTTGATACGTTGCAGTCAATTTATGAATACCGGATAGGCCCGGTTTCATCTAAGAGTCTGGATATTATCGATAAATCATGCTCTTGGAATGGCGGCATAAATTTTGCTCTGTATTTTAGGTTGCGCTTGACATGCAGGGGTGAATCACTAGTAACCTCCTTTGTAGAAAAGAATCTCGTTTTATGAAAAAAGAGCATTTCATACCTTACCTGATTTTTCTGTTGTGCTTCGGGAGTTCACTTCTATTTGGGAAACTATGCGCTGCCTCCGACCCTTTTCCCCTTTACCCCTGCATAGAACCAAATGTCCGTTTCTGGATCGACGCCTATAGCAAGTATCCAACGACAAAGGGCATTCTCCATGACGGCACGATGTTGAATATCGTTTATGACGTTATTGAACTATCGACGCAAGAAGAGCCCGGGGCCAGGAAGATAAATACAAAACGGATCAAGGAGGCGAAGAACAAATATGAAAAAATCTTGGAAAAACTTGCCCAAAATCCTTCGAGCCCAGATCCTGATGCCAGACGTATAGCTGCCCTGTTCGGTCCGAATGCGGGCAAGCCCACATTCCGAAAGGCGATGCGCAACATCCGGTGCCAGATCGGCCAGAAGGATCGTTTTCGGGAAGGGCTCATTTTTTCGGGCGCTTATATTGAAGAGATTAGGGAAATCTTTCGTTCACAAGGCTTGCCTGAGGATCTCGCCTATCTGCCTCATGTGGAGTCCTCTTTTAACCCAAAGGCTTACAGCAAATTCGGAGCTGCGGGCATCTGGCAATTTACCCACCCAACCGGCAAGCGGTTTTTGGTCGTCGACTATACCCAAGATGAAAGGCGGGATCCCATTCGGTCCTCTAGGGCTGCGGCTCAACTGCTAAAGCGGAATTATGAAAAACTGGGAACCTGGCCAATGGCCATTACAGCCTATAATCATGGCCTCCCCGGTATGTTAAGCGCAAAAAGGCGCAAAGGCAGCTACGAAGCCATCTTTCAAGGGTACAGGAGCAAGCGCTTTAGATTTGCATCCAGGAATTTTTATTCCGAATTTCTGGCTGCCCGAGAAGTGGCCAAGAACTACGAGCACTACTTCGGCATGCTCGAGTTGGAAAGACCTGTTGAGACCCGGGAAGTTCTCCTTGAAGGTTATGCCTCCATCAGCGACCTGTCTCACTATTTTGAAGTGGACGTGGAAACCATCCGCGAGCTCAATCCCGCTTTGCGCCTGCCGGTATTCAATGACCAGAAATATGTGCCCAAGGGATACGCACTGCGCTTACCGGCCGATGCGGTAGATGAAATACAGGTCGCCTCTGCCGATCTGCTGGAGAGTACTTACAGGCTTCGCCAGAAACCCAGTCGCTTTTATCGGGTAAAGTGGGGTGACACCGTTGGCGAGATTGCACAGACGCACCGGGTAAAGGTCTCTGACCTGATCCTCGCCAACAATCTGGATTCCAGCGCTACCATTTACATCGATCAGAATCTACGAATACCCCTTCCGGGTGAAAAGTTGGAGCAGCCCGAGACCCTACCCGGGATGCGCCCTCGACTGGCCGGTGCAAAGGAGGCTCAGTCAGAAGAGGTTGATGAGAAAGCAACCCAGAATAAACCAAGCGTTTTCGAGGGGGAAATGCCTGTTTCTGAATTGTCAATCAATACGGCCGTTGTAAGTGGCAACCTGGAAGTCGAGAAGATTGTTACGAAGGATGGCAGGCAGATCGGAATGATTCGGGTGGAACCGGAAGAGACACTGGGGCACTATGCGGAGTGGCTACGCGTTCCGACCTATGAGATCAGGCGGCTGAATGGCTTTCCCTATGGGAAGTTATTGGTGTTGAATCAGAGCGTCAAAATTCCCCTGTTTAAAGTCACCAAAGAAGAATTTGAACAGGCTCGATTAGAATACCATCAAGAGATTCAAGAGGATTTCTCCAGTATGTACACCATTGAGTCCGTAAAAATGTACCGGGTCAAAAACGGCGACAATATCTGGACGCTCTGTAATGACGTATTTAGTATCCCGTTGTGGCTGATGAAGAAATATAACCCGGACGTGGACCTCTACAGTTTGAGACGCTCGCAGACGCTGGCAATCCCCGTGCTCGGAAAACGCGAGGGACGCGAAGATGA
>JAHECH010000626.1 GCA_024641835.1 Deltaproteobacteria bacterium | reverse complement strand
GTAACCTCGACATCTTCATCAAGAAAATCGAAGAGCTCCTCTCCCAGTTTGTTCAGCTCAACGACGTAATCATCATCATCCGTGCAGATGCTGATAGCGACCACATTATCGTCACTATCCCATTCACTGGGGACAACATACCCGACAATGCTTTCTTCTTTCGGAGGTGAGGTTTTTTTCATCTTCATTTCTTTCAATCCTTTCGAAATGTTCTGTCCTGAAGATTAGATTCTTTACCAAAACCTTTGTTCATTTCATGCCCGCTTAAACAATTTGCACCTTGGAACAGTCTGGGTGCCGATCGTTTCCTTTTCTCCCTTGCCCATTTCAACCATGGATCAATGGGCCTCGCCTAGCTGGTATCTTTCTCTTGACCAAAGGAAATCCCCTTATCGCGGTATCAAACACTCGGTCCCTGCCAAGGAAGATATGTTATGCCCCTGTGATGGTCATGGTCCTTGTTCACGCTGTCGAATGATGTCTTGATTTCAGCATCAATGTAGGGAATATGAAGGAGGGTTTCAAAACTTGACTTTCCTTGGACAACCTGAAAGGCTCAGCATTCAGATCACCCGAATTTACGATTTGAGAAATATTTGACACGTTCAAGATAACTAGTATACAAGATACGGGCACAGCTATCAACCGGATACAGGGTATAAGCTCCAGCATCTTGCTGATAGCACATCCGATGTTCTTTTTCAAATTCGATGGGGTGAGTGATGGGACTCGAACCCACAGCCGCTGGGGCCACAACCCAGTGCTCTGACCAATTGAGCTACACCCACCATGGATGATTTGTCAATG
This sequence comes from Deltaproteobacteria bacterium, assembly GCA_024641835.1. GTDB lineage: Bacteria > Desulfobacterota > DSM-4660 > Desulfatiglandales > HGW-15 > JAHECH01. Next base: position 2,675 of record JAHECH010000626.1, on the reverse strand, counting down.
TATCACAGTTTCTCTCTTTTGCAACAAAAACTTGCATCCCCTTTTGCTAGCGAGCCCAAGTTGTTGGCGAGCCCAAGTTGTTGGCGAGCCCAAGGGTGGAAGGAGAATGACCCATGGTGGGACAAGACAAAAGTGAATGGTTCAGAAAGATACCCGCTGTAGATCGCCTTTTGAGCAGTCCCTCAATCCTTGATGCCGCCTCTCAGTATCCGCGGAATCTCCTTCTGAAAGCGATCCATCATGTCCTGGATCAAATCCGCGAGCAGATAAAAACCGGAGATGGCCTGGAAGACCCGTCTTTGCTGAGTCTGGAACATGTTTCCCAAAAAGTCCTAGGCACGGTTGAACGGCTGAACCGGCCAAGCCTCAGACAGGTGATCAACGCCACAGGCATTGTGGTTCATACCAATCTTGGAAGATCCATCCTGGCAGAAAGGGTGCTCGAAAGGTTCAGATCTATCGCCGGCGGATACAGTAACCTGGAATATGATCTGGACAGGGGAGAGAGAGGCAGCCGATACATCCATGTGGAGAGTATTCTCAGGGAAATTTCCTCGGCTGAGGCGGCGATCGTGGTGAACAACAACGCGGCCGCAGTCCTCGTTGCTCTCGACACCTTAGCAAAAGGCAGGGAAGTGGTAGTGTCCCGGGGTCAACTGGTGGAGATCGGCGGTTCTTTCCGTATTCCCGAGGTCATGCGAAAAAGCGGGGCAAGAATGGTGGAAGTGGGAACGACCAACAAGACCCATCTACGGGATTATGAAGCAGCAATCGGCCCCGACACAGCCCTATTTCTCAAGGTCCACAAGAGCAATTATCACGTCATCGGATTTACGGAAGATGTGGACACTGTAGAACTGGTAAACATGGGCCGCAAGTATGGGATTCCCGTCGTGGAAGACCTGGGGAGCGGATGTTTTGTAGATTTTTCAAAATTCGGTTTGATCAAGGAGCCCACAGTTCAAGAAGTCCTGGCAGAGGGTGTTGACCTCGTCACCTTCAGTGGAGATAAATTGCTCGGCGGGCCACAGGCAGGGGTCATCCTGGGGAAAAAGCACCTTGTGGAAGCCATCCGCGCAAACCAACTCACCAGGGCTCTCAGAATCGACAAGTTGACCCTCCTCGCCCTTGAGGAAACGCTTAGCATGTACAGAGATGAACAGGTAGCTATCAGGGAAATTCACACTCTGAATATGATCCTCGTGTCCCCCGAGAGCCTAAAGGCCAAAGCCCGGCGTCTTGCCAGGATGATCGGCAAAGTGGAGCATCGCGGCTTTGCCCTCACCGTTGCAGGTGGTGAGTCAAAAGTGGGCGGAGGAGCGTTGCCCCTCCTTGTGCTGCCCACTTCCCTCGTCTGCCTGACACCGGGGGAGCTCTCCGCCCATACCCTGGAAGAGAAGCTCAGAGGTTATGATCCACCCATCATTGTCCGGATTGAAAAGGACCAGGTTCTTCTCGACGTCCGGACCGTTCAGGAGAACGAACTGAAAATTGTGGCCCAGGCAATCAGAACGCTCTCACAGCTTTGAGCTTCAATTGCCCGGTTTTCATGCAGCCTTGAGTTTCTTGAGTTCCTCTTCCCTCAGAACACGGCGCAGGACTTTCCCGATCACAGATGTAGGCAGGGTGTCTCGAAATTCGACAAACCTGGGGCGCTTATACCCCGCCATCTTGTCCTTGCAAAAATCCAGGATTTCCTGTTCTGTTGCTGTAGCACCGGGCTTCAGCTGAACAAAGGCCTTGACCGCCTCTCCCGTGTACGGATCAGGGATCCCGACTACCGCAGCCAGGGCCACCTTGGGATGGGCATAGAGAACCTCCTCGACATCCCGGGGATACACATTGAATCCACCCACGATGATCATGTCCTTCTTGCGGTCCGTGATGACCACGAATCCTTCCTCGTCCATATGACCGATGTCGCCGGTCAGTAGGTACCTCTTGCCATCTATCTCCCTGAAAGAGGCTCGGTTCGCCTCGGGTTTGTTCCAATACCCGAGCATGATGGGCGGTCCCGAAGCAGCGATCTCTCCATCCTGGCCCTGAGGCAGTTCTTGGAGTCCCGTTTCCACGTCCACGATTTTGATATCCACCTCCGGGACAGGCAGCCCGACGGACCCGATCTTCCTTTGCTCGAGGTTCGTGGGATTAAGGGTGATGACGGGTGACGTTTCCGTCATGCCGTATCCTTCAAAAATGACCGCGTTGGTCTTTGCCTCAAATTGCTTGATCACCTCGACAGGAAGAGGAGCTGCTCCCGAGCCGCAACCGACGATGGAGGAAAGATTGAACTTGTCTGTCAGGGGATGATTCACGATGGCCGAGTATATCGTGGGGACGGCGACGAGGATGGTGACCTTATATTTCTCGATCGCCCTCAGGACTTCTGTGAAAGGGGGCTTACCCGCCCTCGGGTCTGGAATGCAGACCACTCTGGAAGTGTTGAAACAACTCAAGAGCATCACCAGAGTGAGGCCAAAGCTGTGATACCAAGGAAGAACTCCGAGATAGGTGTGCAGACCACCGGGCTCCACCTGACGCGGATGTTCCCCCGGCTTTTCTGATACACGAACCCACTCCTGCACGGTTATCAGATTGGAGAGAAGGTTGGCATGACTCAGGCAAGCACCCTTGGGCACCCCTGTTGTACCTCCCGTGTAAAGGATAAGCGCTCC
>JAHECH010000047.1 GCA_024641835.1 Deltaproteobacteria bacterium | reverse complement strand
TTTATTTTCAAAATATCAAGGAGTCGATGGGGACATGGTTAACAAAGCACACAAAGTCGGTCGACACCTAGGAAGCGCAATCTGTCAGAAAACTCCGCCATCCCTTCCAGATTCCGATGGCTACGGCGAATTTATTTAAAAGAGACCGTCTGCTAATAACGCGGTCTGCTTCCTGTCCGCCTTCCCCCTCCACCCCCCCGCCGATCGTCTGAACGGGGGCGCGCCTCATTCACGTTCAGCGTCCGTCCCTTCATGTCTTTGCCGTTCATCCCGCTGATGGCAGCCTCAGCCTCTTCCTTCACGGGCATCTCGACGAATCCGAATCCCTTGGACTGGTTGCTGAACTTATCTTTAATGATGGAAGCGGAAGCAACCTTCCCGAAAGCCTCAAAAGCCTGTCGCAACTCCTCTTCCGTAACGTTGTGAGACAGATTACCTACGTAAATGTTCATCGACTCTCTCCTTTCCTATTTGGTTAATGTATCAGACCTTCATGGGTGTCCGGTTGCCCCCCGGAGAAGGGCGACTTCTTGATGCTCTGCTAATCCTGATCGCTGATACTGGTAGCGTCAGTTTCAGCCGTTTTATCTTTCTTACCTTGCCGCTTAGCCGTTTTCTCTTGTGCTTTCCGCTTGCGTGCAAGCTCCTTTTGCCGCTTCTTGGACTTATGTTGACTTTGCTTTCCCATAGTCCTCCTGTTCTGGCCGGTGTGGCCGACTCCATGGTAATCTGGAGATCATAATTCAAAAAAACCCCCCGGCCTTTCTAAAAAGGTTCTGGGGGGTAACGGCCAAAACCACATAAAAAGTGTTTCATACCATATGACTCCCGACTGATTATGTCAAGCAATAGTTTTCCGAATTCCTCTTGATGGCTTTCCCGAACGCAGTTTCTCTTCCAGGCAGCACTTCCGCTTTTCTCTAGCCCTCTTGAATATCGCGTTAGGTTTTTTTATTGAGTTTCTTGGTGGATGTTCTCATCGAACAGGCGTTGAGTACGCATGAAACTTTTCTTCTTAACGAGAACCAAAAGAGATGGAATTGTTGAAGAGAAAACATACCATGATTGAACATTCAAAAATAAAGACGGGGCACCCCATCTTAATTCGATAGGATGCCCCTTTTTCAGCTTTCAGCAGGCGTTAAACTGCGGTGACATTTGCCGCAGCTGGGCCCTTTTTCCCTTGCTCTATGTCGAACGTAACCCGGTCGCCTTCTCTGAGAGACTTGAAGCCGGATCCGTTGATCGCTGAATGATGAACAAATACATCGGGACCGCCTTCTTGCTCAATGAAGCCGAAGCCCTTCTGATCATTGAACCACTTAACTGTTCCATTGGCCATAGTGACACCCTCCTTTCATATGATTTTTCATGGTTCCATACTTCAGGTTGTGCCACTTTTGACAAATGGATCTTACCCTAAGAACGAAACAGGCTCGCCTCATAAAGGCAAGCCCTCATGAATTAAGCACAAGATAAACCCCTTATTCACTGATGTCAAGCTATTTAAAGGAGAGCGTCCGCTCGCGCGTCCCCACCCTCCCGAAAACTCTCCCGTCATCCGTCCTGGCCTTCATTCATCAGAGGCTGAAGCGAACGCCCGATCTTCTCGAACAGGGGATCAGACATTAAACCTGATGTTCAGGATGTCCCCATCTTGAACGACATAATCCTTGCCTTCCAGGCGGAAAAGACCCTTTTCTTTGACCCCTTTTTCAGAGCCGTACTGAAGACAATGATCGTAGGAAAAGCATTCCGCGCGGATGAATCCACGGGCAAGATCCGAATGGATGGCTGCGGCCGCATCAAGGGCCGTGTCCCCCCTGTGGACATTCCACGCCCGTACCTCGTCGGACCCCACAGTAAAGAAGCTGATATATCCCAGGATCTCATAGGCAAGGTTTGTCAGCCGGCGGTAAGCTGACTCCTTGATGTCCATATCCTCCATGAAAAGTTCCGCCTCTTCGTCATCCAGCCGACTCAGCTCCATCTCAAACTTGCCGGCAAATTCAACGGCCCTGTGATCCTTCTCGATTTCGGCCATCAAGGGGCTGTTCTTTCCGAAATTGGTTTCATCGGAGTTTAAAATAACCATGAGCGGCTTTTTCGTGGGCAACTGAAATCCGCGAATCACCTTTTCTTCCTCTGAGGAGAGCGCCATCTCCCGAATCGGCCGGGATTGGTTCAGGTTGTCCTGGATCCTCCGAAGGGCCTTTTCCTCCTTGAGGAGACTTTCCGTTCGCTGTCCGCGCTTGTAACCCTTTTCGATCCTCTCCAGCCGCTTCTCTACGGCGCTCAGATCCATCAGCATGAGTTCATCATTGATCTGCCGAATATCTTGCAGAGGAGTGGGTGAGCCCTGCAGGGCATCCTCGAAATTGCGCACGACGAGAGCCAAGGCATCCATGTTCTTGATCATCCCCATGGCCGTGCTTGAAAAAGTCCCCTCCTCGGCAGGAGCTTCGGTCAGACCGACAAAGTCCACGAACTCCACGGTAGCATAAACGGTCTTTCTTGGGACGTAGAGCTCGGAAAGGCGGTCAACCCGCTCGTCCAACACTTTTACCACAGCGACATTCGGCTCCGCCTTGCCGTTCGAGTGGGCCGCAACCGGAGCCTCCGCCTTTGTTGACGCATTAAAAACGGTCGTTTTCCCTGATCCTTGCAAACCAAGAAGCCCTATTTTCATCTCTCTTATCCTTAATATGGGGAACGCGCCCTTCTCTTCGCCTAGTAAGACAAGCCATCCCTTCGTCAACAGGAGTCGCTCGCCTCCAGCATTTCCTGGGAGGGTCATCCCCGTAAATACAGATCACCGGCTAACCCTGGAGGGCGTAACCCTGAAGGGCGTAACCCTGAAGGGCGTAACCCTGAAGGGCGTAACCCTGAAGGGCGTAACCCTGAAGGGCGTAACCCTGAAGGCCTTTTTCGCCATCCGGAGGAAACGCCGGCGGGTTCAAGGGCCACGTGATCGGATATAAAAATAAAAAACCCGGCTTGCGCCGAGCTTCCAAGACTCACGGTAATGGTGAGGCTTTCACCATTCAGAAGAATTATTGCAATCGGTCCGGAAATGTCAAGGCGAATTTTGCCCGGATTCACGGAGCCGGCTCCTAGCCGTCAAGACAACCTCGTCAGCCTGACGATATCACACCCTTATCGATGGTGTTGAAAGGCTGAGAAGCAGATATCGCAAGGCAGGATAACGCTGCTGCTATGGCAGGATACAAATGAGCGAAGCAGCATTTGTTAGTCAGCCCCTTATTTTTAACATTCTAAGCTTCAAGAACTATATGCCCTGCTTTCACCAATATCTGGCAAGCGGCCTCGAACGACTGTTCACGGACAAGGATAAGATCGGTTTCAAAGGTTGAGACAGCAAAGATACTCACGCCGGCATCAGCCAAAGGGATCGCTAGTGAAGATAGAACACCAACCATCTCGAAGGGCAACGGACCGACAACCTGGAGAGCCCTCCAATCGCGCTCGGCCACAAATCCTGTCGGCAACTTAGATTGACCGCACACCAGCGAAAGTTCGGTTGGCGTTCGAGTGACCGACCAGATCTGGCCAGAAATAGCCCAGGGAGGAATGGAGTCTCCTGGCAGGAGCTTGCAGATCGCGAACTTCTCTGGAATCCTACGGAGTCTGAGCTTATGTGCCATGAACAGGCGAATTGCCTCAACCTAACGCGCTGACCAGCGGCGCGGGCTTGTCCACCTCCGCTGGATTAGCCTGTGTACGCCCGGTATGTCGGAGATCCCGTCTATGAGAAGAAAAACCGAGATATCCATGTCTTACATTGATACCACTGCCCGTTCTTCTTTTGGAAAACCTTCAAATAGAAGTCACGATCAGTGATTTGTTCGAGAGGGACATTGAACGATTTGACATCCTCGTCCGACAAAGGGACGCAGACTGGATGGAACAAGAAGCCTAAAAACGCCAGAAGAACAATAAAAACAGCGATGAGGATTTTGTTCATAGCCATTCCGTCCTCCCAACGGAAAGCTCACCGGAGCGCTGGCTACGGCTCATCCGATGAAGCGACTCCCCCCCAAGCCCCCTTCGACCGTTCAAGGCGTGGGCTTGATCCATGAGTAGATTTGTCATTGCATTTTCCCGTGCAGAACTCTAACGATACCAACTCAGAAAGTTAATAAGTGAACAGCGTGCCAATAGATTCACAGCGCTATTAGAAGCTTTGCCCCATCCGGGCTTCCCCATCCGGTACAGGCATCCCAGCCCGACCGGGCCGGATACGGACCGTTTTTGCCGGTGATGTCGTTATTACCCGCGTTGATGTCGTGAAATGCGGCGGAAGAAGAGGGCAAGGCGTAAATCCCGGGGTTGAGATAACCTACGGAACGGTCCAGTTTCTGGTTGAGGAGGGCGATCAGCCCTGTCCAGAGAGGGGCCACCGCGCTGGTTCCGCCGATGCTAAACTCTTTCCCATCGACCAAAACCTGGTAGCCGGTGACCGGGTCGGCATCGCCAGCCACGTCGGGCACTCCCCGCCCGATACGCCCGCCTGGGTTCGCCGACGGCGGGACGTTGGCGTTCGCTTGCCACTCCGGCAGATCAAAGACGTCACTGACCCCCCCGCCGGTCGCTCCGCCACTAACCCCTTCGTTCCAAACAATCTCTTTCGTGATCGTACTGCCGGATGCCTCCAGACGGGTGCCGCCGCACGCCAGGGCGTATGGACTGGAAGCCGGAAAGTCGACATGGAGACGGCCATCGTTTACCCCATCGGTTGACCCATTATCGCCGTCGGCGCAGCAGACCGTAACGCCGAGGGCAGCGGCATCCTGGAAGGCGTTGTCCATGGCCTGTATAGCCTGATTTGTCCAGTCTGATTCCGCAGCGCCCCAGCTGATCGAAACCACGGACGGTTTGTTTAGAGTATCGTGGATAGCGGTGGTAACGGCATCCAGGAAACCGGCGTCGGTGTTGGGAGCGAAGTAGACAACAATCTTTGCCCCAGGGGCCACAGAGCCCGCTACTTCAATGTCAAGCACCACTTCGCCGTCCGAACCATTGGGGTCACCTGTCGGCTGGTTGTGTCCCCCATCCACCGACCTGGCCTTGACCACCGGCATGGAAATTCCGAGGCTGCGAAAGTAGGCCTTGAGATCTGTGCTGCGGTAACCGCCGCCCAATTCGATAATGGCGATACACTCACCTTTCCCGTTGCTTCCCGTCGGGAAGTCATAGAGTTCCGCTATTTGAGGGGGCGAGTAGGAGATCCCCCCGGCACGAGGTCGCGCTGCCCCCTTCTTCCTACTATACGGGCGAAAGTGAGGCTTAGCCTGCGGCCGATTATCGAGACCAAAGACCCCCTCTATGATCAGGGCAAGATCTTCCGGCACGCGCACGGGTCCCGTACGCCCACGATAGGTCCCCCTGGGAAGCTTATAGCGTGCCAGAGAAACTCCAAAAGCCTTGCTCAAGGCGGCCACTGTCCCCGAGAGCACCAGACGGCGCTGCGAGGGGCTGGCTTCCACGACGTCGAGGCCGTGCTCATGGGCGAACTCCTCCACTTTTTCCAGTTCTGCGGGGTCAGCACCATGGGAGGCGGCAAACTCTTCCTGGGTAAGGTGCCGACGCTCCTGCGGCTGGCGGGCGCTAATCTCCTCGATCACCGATGAGAGGCCTTTGGCGGATGGGCGGCGCCGAACCAGCACGGTTACCAATATACGCTCCTTGGGATCCGCTGCACCTACCTTGCGCGCTCCTTTGAGAGACCTGCGCTTGCTCCCCTGAACGGGCACGCCTTTTTTGATTGATGGCATAGTCTATTCCTCCTTTTTCTTACTATTTAACTTTCCGCTCTCATGGATTTGGGTAATCACACTATTGGGTTCTGGCCTTCGACCGTTTAAGGCGCGGACTTGAGCCGTGAGTAGATTTGTCATTGCATTTTCCCGAGCTGAACTCAAACGATGCCAACTCAGAAAGGTAATAAGTTGCCAGCGTCCACCTTCCCACTGATAAGCCTCGACTTCTACCTTTCTTTCTCAACAATGACAGCCGTACCGTAGCAAAGAACCTCAGTGGCTGAGCCTTTGCTCACTACCTCTGAAGCGTCGTAGCGAAGACCAACTATTGCGTTGGCTCCAAGTTCATTTGCATGCTGAATCAGAAGGTCATATGCCTGTTCTCTTGCCTGTTCACACATCTCGGTGTAGGGACCGATATTGCCTCCGATGATATTCTTCAGGCCGCCGATTATGCCCTGAGCAATTGTGGGCGCCCGGACGATTATGCCTCGAACGAGCCCTCTGTACTCTTTGATCTTGTATCCTTCGAACGAGAACGTGGTGGTGACCATCATGACCGTTAGCCTCCCTTCTTTGTAGTCCTTTCTTAGCCTAACTGATAAGCTCAGCCGCGGGCGTTCCAACTTTCGGCATGTCGCAGATCCCGGCTTACCGGGGACTGGTGTTGGGAAGAGGAGTTAAAAGCGTCCCTTTACCCGATTGGGCATGATTCGTGCGTACTTATAGACCGGGGTCTCGATAACCCTATCGGGCTCTTTCTTGCTCTTGATAAGTTCTTGGATATGTTCCACCGTTTCAGGTGCGAAAAACTGTTCCCCCGTCTCCTTACACACTCGCGCCGGCACTTGCTCAATGATATAGAATTGCCCGCCGTGCTCCAGCGTGTAAGTCACTTCTGTTTCAATCATCGTTTCCTTCATAGCTTGTCACCTTCCGAGTTGGTCCTCCTGATCCGTTGATTAATCCACAACTCCGGATCTGGTTGATACAAGGTGATGATGTTGATAAGCGGGCGACTGGGGTAACTGCACTGGATGTGCAAAGGCCGTCCCGCTTCCGTGAATCCCAGAATCAGGCAACTTGGGCCGTACTTGTCATCCGGGTAGTCTTCGATAACCTCACATCGGCTCGATATGGCCTGCTCAACTTCCATCACCGTGATGCCGCGAATGATGCTCTGGTCAACGGCATGTTTCGAAAGCTCGAACTGCCGACTGAGGATCTTGACCCGAATGTCCTCAAGCATACTCACGCAAAAATCATACTCCTTCGCTCACGGATGGTCAATTTGACCATGCCCAACACGCGGTGTTCATTTTATAAGGTACCACTGCACACCCAACTCAATGGCTGACTTTTTCTTAGAAGGCCCATTTGCCCTGCAAAAATAGCATTCTAAGCCCTAAAATAAGGCGGTTTTCGAACCATTACTTCAGCATTTCGAGTAGTTGGCTTGGTCCGACCCAGCCCCTAGGATTTTTATTCTTTTAATGCCCCAGCTTCCGGGACGGACACCGATCTTCTCCTGCCACTTGCAGAGCAATTCATTCATGAGGGTTCTTAACTCGCCGCGATACCAATCCAGCATGACCTCTCGGCGTTTGGCAAGACCGCTATTGGGCCGAACGTGTAAGTCGATGGCGTCGTTTCCATTAAGGTGGACATACGCAGAACCAAGACCTCCATACCGGCAACCTGCATGTGAGACGAGTTAGTACTCATGTTGATTCTTGATGATTTCAAAAGTTGCAGAATAAATTCCGCCTCGTCAGTCTTCGTGGCATCCTTGCGGCTTGGGCCAGTGTTCGGTTATGGCCGCCTCCGTGTTGGGTGGTTGACATGACTGCCAAGGCAGGTGTGTCATGTTCATCGCCCTCAGGCGAATAGAGCAGGGGTCATCGATCTCGGTCAAAATGAGTTTCGCTTCTTCTTTCCTCCACCGGTAAACGCCGATCACCTCAGGGCAAACCGGGTCATTGGTGAGAATCAACTGGCCCGAGACGGGATCGAGCAGCTGGCCCGAGCCAGAATCGATCTTCTCATCTTTTGTGGCGATGAACGTGCCGATGCTTTTCCAACCCGTAACTTTGTGATAGATCCTGAAAACGCCCTTATCCAGCCTGAGTTTCCAAAGCCCCCCTTCAGGCGCATAATCTGGACACCGCCTGCAATGGACGATGGGCGTGTCAGTGGGCTCGAACTTCGTATAGGTCCTATCGATGGGTGATCGCCTGGGTTCAGGAAGCGGGAGCGTGTAGGGGTAGGGGCTTCTCTTCTGGAGCTCATACCAGATATTCGGGGAACTCCCCTGCTGGGAAGTCGTATCAGGCTCCGGCTTTTTGTTCTCCTTTGCCGCCAGGGATCCGAGGGCCATAAATAAAAGAAAATACGCCGAAAGGATAGAAAGAGCCAACCACAACTTCTTTCCTTTTGCCGTTTCCACTTTGTGCTCCATTCGATCCGGGCAAAAAGCCCTGGCAAGGAAGTTATTACCTGTCGAGGGGCCTCTCCCGAGCCGGCGGAAGAAGAGTCCCATGCAAAGCCTATCCCTGACATGATCAGACATGGTGCGGGGAGGAATTAGAAGCTCTCCTTTACCCGATTAGGCGGCGTGAATTTATGGGATCTAGGCCACGGCATATGAATCCTGTTAGTGTCTGATATCATTAACATAAGTTCAAGCCGAAGGCAAGCGCCCACACTGAAAGCTGCGGCGGCTCAAGAGGGGAGGCCGCCAGTCTTGAGAGGAAGGTGTGTCGATCCTGATCATCCTTGAAGAAAGGCTGACGACCGTTGCCTCACCCAACCCCCATCCTATTTATCATTCAGTTCCCAAATCCCGTTCCAGTCGGGGGTTGGTGCCCTGCTGGCTAATATGTCGCATCTTTTAGCCATCACAGCGCCAAGCCCCAGCCCGTATTCGCGGTAAATCTGATAGAAAATTTCCTTGGCCGCCTCCCATTTTTTCTCGCGGTATTTGGAATATGCTTCGGAATACAATGGGATGGAATTTTTCTTGATTTCAAACCTGGGATCATTGTCCAGAAGAAGTTCAAAAAGGGTCAAAGGCTCCCGAAAGCCTTTTAATAAGACCCGGTCAATAAATCGATACGAAAACCTTGGGTCTGAATTTAAAAAACCTTCGGCAAAATTAAGAAATCGGTCTGATACTAAAATTCTGGCATCGTACAATCCTGAAACCCCCTCTATTCTTGCCGCTTCGTGGATGCAGTGTCCCACAGCATGATGTCGCTCATCCAAGGCGTAATACACAAAGGATACCTTTCCCACCGTGATGCCACATCCTATATCAATTCGAGGCTTAGACACGTCAACCCCGGGAGAATCATTATAAATCCTCATCCTTCTTGAAAGTCGATAGATATTTTCAAGGATGTACTTGGTATTGTCTTCAGGGAAGACGCCCATAACTCCGTCGCCGTAAATTTCCGCGTAGGTGTTTTCGTGCCCTAAATAAAGCTCTTTATAGGAGGTTTCATGAACGTCGAGGAGAAATTTTTCATAAGTAAAGCCGGACTCTGATTGTCCCTCCGTTTTCCGATAAATTCCCTGTTCGAAATTTACCAGGATATCCGTTGAATCCCGGAGGTCAACAAAAAGAACAATCCTGTTCGACTTTTCTTTTGGCAAGCTATTCTTGTTTTGGCTCATTGAAAATACCATCCAATCAGCGGATTCGCATCTGTCAAAGCAGGCTCGCTATGACTTCCTAAACCGGAGGGGAAAAGGCGTCGCTGGCTTCCTTTTTCAACGACCCAGGTGCTCGACTGCGCCGTCTTTTCCAAAAGAATAAGGAAAGATACAAGAAAACCGTACCGCCCAAAAGAGACAAAGGCATTATCCACATGCCAATTGCGGTAGTCGGAGGATGACCACTGCATGAAACAAGCAAAGTTCCTAAACAGAGGATGCATAGGCCCAACGAGAATAACGCGAGTAAAATACAAATAAGTAATCTCATCCTATTGCACCGATGTCATTATTCATGTCTTGATCTTTTCTATACCTTTGAGGATGCAGCTAAGAGGCGGGCAAAGCCTCTGGCTATTGCACGTCCTTCTTCATCTGCTAGTATACCCCGGCATGTCGAAGATCCCGAGTGGGCAGGGGCCGTGAACTTATGGGGTGCCCTTCGACAGGCTCAGGACCAGCTAAGTCCTGTAGCTGAGCCCTGTTATCAATTGATATCATTAACACAAGTATTAGCCGAAGGCAAAAGCCTGCGCTGAATATTACGACGGCTCAAGAGGGGAGGCCGCCAGTCTTCTGAGGAAAGTGTGTCGATCTTGGTCATCCTTGAAGATAGACCCGGCGCTCGATACCGCGCATCATGATGTGATGCAGAACCCCACGGGCATCAAGGCGCGCTAATCTGGGCATGTTTCATCCTTACTCCATGCCGCCTAGCATGTGAAGCTATTTACTTACTTACGGACGTCTCTATTACCGCACTGAACTGTTACGATAAACGATGTCTTGGCACAAAACAGCGTTAAGGTAAACGATGTCGTGACACTTATCACTTGAGATTTAGAGACATCCATGTGTTTACCGTTCTTTCTTTGAAGAAAAGACAACGTGGCGGAAACTGGCTCGCCTAACAGGTCTGAGAAGAAATTTGTTGACTCCACCTGAAAATTGTGGTCAGAGTATTTATCTGTGTGTTTCAAATGGATTTTAAAATATCCCAGCGGGAGGATGGACAATGTTTAAGATTATTCATCAGGGTCATCTTTTTGCGCCGGAAGACCGCGGAGTGAATGACATCTTAATTTGCCAGGAAAAGATAGCCAAAATCGATAAAGATCTATCTCATCTGGGTAAGCAGTTGGAGGCGGAAGTGATCTCTGCAGATGGGAAGATTGTGGTCCCTGGATTCATCGATGAGCATGTCCATTTTCTGGGAGGAGGAGATTATGAGGGTCCGGCTGGTGCAACGACGGACATTGAATTCAGCTCTTTGACTACATCTGGAATAACAACGGCCGTAGGCTGCCTTGGCAGCGATGATACGGCAAGAAATATGTTAGATCTGATGAGGCGGGCTCTGGACCTTGAAAAGCTGGGAATTACGACCTACCTTTACACCGGATCCTTCAATGTTCCCTCCCCAACGATAACGGGAAATGTCCGCCGCGACGTCATGATGGTGGATAAGGTTCTAGGCGTTAAATTTGCGATTTCTGAGGTGATGGCATCGTCATCCTCATTGAAGGAAATGGCTGAAGTCGCGAAGGATTCCTACCTGGGTGGCCTCATCAGTGGAAAAAAGGGATTAATCCATCTCCATGTCGGAAAAAAGGCGCAACGGTTGGAACCTCTTTTTGATCTGCTCAAGCTGACAGATATTCCAATCACTTATTTTGTTCCAACTCATGTGAACCACTTCGAACCCAACGTGATGGAACATGCCATCCAATTCCTGAAGATGGGAGGAACCGTCGACCTTTCAGCCATTATGGATCCCGAAGCCGGAAGCCTTTCATCGCTCAGGCCTGATCTTGCCCTTTCCGAATTCTTGAAAGCTGGAATTTCCATTGAACAGATTGCGTTGAGCTCCGATGGAAATGTCTCCATGCCCATTTTTGACGAGAAAGGAAATAAGACAGGTCTTTTTAATGCAGGCGTCGATCATCTTTATCATATGTTTTTAATGATTGTTAAGAATTGCAGAGTTTCTTTTTCCGATTCCTTGAAGATGGTAACCTCGAACGTCGCTCGAGTTCTCGGAATTGAGAATCGAAAAGGTTCCATTCGAGTGGGCAAAGATGCAGACCTCATCCTTTTCAACAAAGATTACAGCATTGACGTGGTGTTGGCCCGCGGTCGGGTGATGGTAGAAGGAGGGAAAGCACTGGTACGAAGCTATTTTGAATAGAGATGGCAGAGGGACCATGCGAAAGAAAGATCTACAAATTACGGGCGCAACGATTCGCATTGAGAGACTTAGCAAAACATTCGACGAAGTGGTTGCGGTGGACAATGTCTCGCTGGAGGTTGAAAAGGGGGAGTTCATGACCTTTTTGGGTCCGAGCGGATCCGGGAAAACGACAATTCTAAATATGATTGCCGGCTTTGAGAGACCCACGGGCGGAGACATTTATGTCAATGGACGTTCCATTGGATATATCCCGCCTTTTAAGAGGGACATCGGCATGGTTTTCCAGAACTATGCGCTCTTTCCCCACATGACGGTTTATGAAAATATTGCATTTCCTCTGACCACCAGGAAACTTTCTAAGGATGAAATTAGGACCAAGGTCCAAGAGGCATTAACATTGGTAAAGCTCCAACAATATGGGGATCGCTACCCGAAACAATTGAGCGGGGGCCAACAACAACGCATTGCCTTGGCGCGGGCGATGATCTTTAAACCTCCAGTACTTTTGATGGATGAACCATTAGGCGCACTGGACAAAAAGTTGCGGGAGCACATGCAGCTGGAGATCAAGCATTTACACGAGGAATTGGGTTTCACGATCATCTACGTTACCCATGATCAGAGCGAGGCCCTAACGATGTCGGATCGGGTTGTCGTGCTGAACGCAGGGAAGATCGACCAGGTGGGGAGTCCTGGAGAGCTTTACGACAAACCCCGGAACAAATTTGTGGCGGATTTTATCGGGGAGACTAATCTTTTTGAGGGTAAGATTCTTAATAGGGAAGGCGATATCATCTCCATCGAGACCAACGGAGTGGTTAGGATCCAGGGACTCCAGCAGGAGGAGATCAAGGGGGAAAGGGTAAGTATTTCTCTGCGTCCGGAAAAAATTGTTTTTCTTAACGACGCTGAGGAGCGGCAGAATATCTATTCCGGGACGTTGAAGGATATCGTCTACGTGGGGGAGACGACGAAGTTTTATATTGCGCTGGAAGGGGGGGGTGAGGAGATTTTCCTGAAGCTACAGAATCGGAAGGGAGTCCCCAAACTTTCGAGAGGAGATACAGTAAGGATCGGCTGGGATATTGATGACATGACGATTTTTTCCTGAGAGCGGCCGAGAGCATTTTCGCCGCAATATTATGTTTTTCGTGTCGGCCCGGCTTCGCCAGCAAGGCGAGGGACGGCCTGACATCCGAAACCAACCTCAACGGAAGGAGGTGAGCGTTTATTTCTGGGATGAGGAGGGACATATTTGGCTGCTGAAACTTGACATAAGGAGGAATTCCGATGAGAAAAAGCTGGAAAATGATTCTTATTTGTCTGCTCGGAGTGATGTTTTCATTCACCCCCGGTACAGGTCTCGTAACGTCTAGTTTCGCCCGCGAAGAGGTTGTCGTATGCGATTGGGGAG
>JAHECH010000625.1 GCA_024641835.1 Deltaproteobacteria bacterium | reverse complement strand
CGGCCCGGTGGCGTATGTGGCCGGTGATGACGTCCGGCTCACAAGGACCCTATCGGCCACCCCTGCGGGAAAACGGCCGCTCATCCCAACCCGCCGGATCGAACCCAACGTGGCCATGATTTCTTGCTACACGGGCATGGACGGCACTCTCGTGGATCATCTCCTGGAACGGGGGCTTGGGGGCCTTGTGATTGAGGGATTCGGAGCTGGAAACGTGCCCCCCGGAATCGTTCCGTCCCTGGAAGAAGCGATTCGGCAGAACATCCCGGTGGTGCTCACGACCCATTGCCCCGAAGGAGGTGTCTGGCCGATGTACGCCTATCCTGGGGGAGGAGCGGACCTGGCAAAAAGAGGCGCGATCCTTGGGGGGCGCCTCTCCGGGTCAAAGGCGCGCATCAAACTCATGGTCGCCCTAGGTGCCACCCGTGATGTGAAGAAAATCAGGCGGATCTTTGATCGCACCGTTTAGCTGATGTGGACGCCCTCGGATATCTCACATTCCTTGAAACCTCTATCTCTCTCCCGCGCCTGGCATCAGAGTCCTCAAGATGTCCTCTTTTCCCACAATCCCCACGAGCTTTCCTTTGTCCACCATGAGACTTGCTATCTCTTCAATCGTTGTATCAGGATGAACAGTGACGGGGTCTGGGGTCATGGCGTCCGCCACCGTGGCAGCGGCGATTTTGTGAAGGGCTTTTTCATAATGCTTCGTGGATGCCAACGGGATGAAGCCATCCAGGAGAGTGAAAAAGGAGGGAACAGGCAATTTTTTCTGCTGAGCAATGAGGTCGCTCTGGCATAGGATACCCACGACTTTTCCAGCACCCACAACAGGAACCCCGTTGATGCCCTTCTCGAGAAGGATTTTTGCGGCCCTCATAACCGCCATATCAGGCGGGACAGTGATAAGCTCTTTTGTCATGATGTCTTTAGCTTTGAGCATTTCTTCAGTACCCTTTCATCATCAGTACCCTTCTCTTCCTCACCCTTCCTTTCATGCCCCTTATTTCCGGTCGCAGATGATGTCTTTCATCGTAACAAGAAAGTATCCTGCATGCCTACAAAAGGGTTGATCTGATGAAATCCATATTCAATTTTTTCAAAATGCGCACCATATTGTTCAACTGAACCTCTACGGTACCTTCATAGATCTCAATGATCCGATTGTCCCGGTATCTCCTCTCCACCTCCTGCTCCAGGAAATATCCGTACCCTCCCAGGACTGTGATGGTCTCGTCGATGATCATCTTGGCTGTCTCAGGGACATGATGTTTCACCATGGATGTGAACAACGGGATTGCACCAGCGATCTTTTCCATTTTCTGATCACACAGCCATGCCGTATAGTACGTCAGCCACTTGACGGATTGAATTTGGCTCCATAGCCTTCCCAGCCTGTGGCCTATGGCCTGGAAATCGATGATGGGTTTCTGAAACTGGGTTCTCTGCCTTGCGTGGTTCAATGCTTTCAAGAATGCTCCCTCCGCATTTCCCAGGGCCTGGGCAGCTATCTCGATCCTGCTCTCATCCAAGAAATCAAGAACATTCAGAAGCCCTCTCCCCCTTTCACCGAGGATGTTTTCTTTGTGGACCTTGAGCTGGTGAAAAACCACTTCTCCGCTGGAAGTCGTTCGGATCCCCATCTTGTGAGGAATCTCATTGACTTCAAGCCTCCCCCCAAGCCATGAAGAGGGACTCTTCTCAACCAGAATGGTGGTCATTCCCTTTCCAGGAGGCGCGTTTTTGTCATCCTGGGCGAGAACCACAAAAAAGTCAGCATACGACGCATTGGTGGTGAAAATCTTGGTGCCGTTAATGACAAAACCGTCCTCCTTTTCCTCCAGGGTGGTTTCCATGCAGGTCAGATCGCTTCCATGATCCGGCTCTGTCAGGGAGACAGCAGACACCCACTCACCACGAACGAGGGGAGCCAGGAATTTCCGCTTTTGATCGGGAGTTCCGAAGAGCTTGATGACCTTGGAGGGGACATAAGCGAGGTGCATGGCCATGCCCAAGCCGGAGTCTGCTTTGCAGAATTCTTCCACCACCAGCACATTCTCCTGGACACCCATTCCCCCGCCACCAATCTCCTCAGGGTAATCGAGGCCGATAAAACCAAGCTTAGCAGCCTTTTCAAAGATTTCTCTGGGGAATCGATGGTTCAATTCACATTCCTGGGCCACCTCGGGCGAAAACTCAGCTCGCGCAAATTCCGCTGCCGCCTTTTTGATATCGTTCTGCTCCTTGGTCAAAGAAAAATCCATGCTGAACCCTCCTTTAATCTCCCGATCTTATCCGAGATCCTTTCTCTATCATCTGCCTTCCAATGGCCATCCTCCCAGAACCTGAACCATGTCCTCTGTGATCTTCACGGCCGCATCGCCTGCCTCACCTGAGAGATCTCCTGTAGGAGAGATATCACTCCGAAAGCAAGAGGGGATTAAACCTGGTGTCGCGGTCATAGGTGTCCATCCCCTCTTTTCGCTTCAAAAAGTTCACCACCAGGTACGTGAAAGGCGTTGCCAGGGTCTCATATATCGACTTCGCCAGCCACTGAGTCACGATAGCCCCGATCAGGACGGAGACAGGCATGGTTCCCACAAAGGCCAGCGTCATGAAAACGAGGGAGTCCAGCGCTTGCCCCACCAGGGTCGAGCCAATGGTGCGAGACCATAGCCACCGGCCCTTGGTTGCTATTTTCATCTTCGCCAGGACAAAGGCATTGGCAAACTCTCCCATGAGATAGGCGAGAAAGGAGGCAACAAGGAGCCGAGGCGTATAACCTAGGATGCGTTCGTAAGCACCTTGGGCATCCCAGAAAGGTGCGGGGGGCAACACCTGGCCGATCCAGATGGCTACAACCGCAACCAAATTGCAGAAAAACCCGAGCCATATGACGCGCCGGGCCGTACGGTAACCGTATACTTCCGTCAAGACATCACCCGTAATGTAGCTAAGAGGGAAAATGAGAATCGCCGCGGGAAGAATAAATCCAAAGAGATTGACCAGCTTTACGGCCGTAATGTTCGCCGTAATCAAGCAGGTAACAAAAATAACGACAATCCCCAGGAACCACGTGGAATGCCTTGAGCTCTCAGGCTGTGCGTTACGCTGGCTCATAGAAACAAGCTTTGGGTGATCTCACCTTCCCTTTATTCTTGAGTTCCTTGATCGCCTTTGAAACCTCCTTGCTGTCAGCGCCGATCATCTTCGCCAGATCGGCCGGTCTTACAGGCTTTCCTGCCTTTTTCATAGCATCCAGGACTTTCTTTTCCATCGGCCAACCCCCTGTTAAACCTAACGCTCCTTTACGGGCTGTTATCCAAATCACCCCACCCCACCGGGGGCAGAATGTTCCCACCGGTCAATCGTCTTTATGCCCTTAACGCGCTCAATGAGGCAATCAAATGATTAGATATATAAGATCGTCTCGGACACATTAGCAGAATTGATTCAGGATTTCTAGTTTCAGGCGGCAAAAGTTTCTTCAAGGG
>JAHECH010000624.1 GCA_024641835.1 Deltaproteobacteria bacterium | reverse complement strand
AAGGTTCTTGGCAAGGGCATTGTCTACGCGAAGGATACGCCCAATTTCGTGGCGAACAGGATCGGCATCTACAGCATGCTTTATGTCATCAAAGCGATGATAGATCTTGGGCTGAGCATTGAGGCCGTTGATGAGTTGACAGGCCCGGTGGTGGGCCATCCCAAGAGCGCTACCTTCAGGACCGCTGACCTCGTGGGCCTGGATACGGTGGTCCATGTAGCCAACAATGTCTATGAAGAGGCTGTGAAGGATGAAAAACGGGAGATGTTCAAGGTCCCTGATTTCATCAGACAGATGCTCGAAAAAAAGCTTCTCGGCGAAAAAACCAAGCAGGGATTTTACAAAGCGATTAAAGAAAAAGACGGGAGCAGGGCCATTCTCTCCCTCAATTACAACACGATGGGGTATACCCCGCAACAAAAACTAAAAATGGCCTCCCTGGAAGCGGCCAAAAACATTCCAGGAGCTGCGGGAAAGATCAAGGCCCTTTATTACGCCGACGATCCAGCAGGTCAATTTACCTTCAGAACCATGGCGGAAACCCTCATCTACTCCGCGAGCCGCATCCCCGAGATCGCTGATGACATTGTGAACGTGGACAACGCCATGAAATGGGGCTTTGCCTGGAAAATGGGGCCTTTCGAAGCCTGGGATGCCATTGGTTTAAAGGCCTCTGTGGAGAAAATGAAAAAGGCCGGTTTCCAGATCCCGGACTGGGTTCAGGAGATGCTGGACAGCGGGAAAGAGTCCTTCTACAAGAGAGATCTTGGCGTTCAGTATTTCTATGATCTCGCCTCCAAGGATTACAGGCAAGTTCCGGTGAAGCCTGGAATCATTCTCCTCCCCTCTCTCAAGGATCGACAGAAAAAAGTGGCAGGGAACAAGGGGGCTACCCTGATAGACCTGGGGGACGGCGTTGCTTGCCTTGAGTTTCACACCAAGATGAATGCCCTGGGCGATGATATCGTCACCATGATCATTAAATCAGCGGACATTGTGAGCAAGCAGTTCGACGGCCTCGTCATCGCCAATCACGGGGAGAACTTCTCCGCAGGTGCAAACCTGCCGCTCATCCTGTTTACAGCGCAGGAAGAGGAATGGGACGAACTGGAATGGGGGGTCAAGGTGTTCCAGGACAGCCTGATGAAGCTCAAGTATCTGGATAAACCTGTGGTCGCTGCTCCGGCAGGCATGGCCTTGGCCGGCGGATGTGAGATATGCCTCGCTTCAGACCGGGTTCGATATGCAGCAGAAACCTATATGGGGCTGGTGGAGGTTGGGGTTGGGCTCATTCCCGCAGGTGGAGGAACAAAGGAGATGCTCATAAGGAACACGGAAAACCTTTTCGAGGTCCAGCCCGGCGGTGTCTACCCAAAGCAGATCGAACTGGTGCCCTTTGTCGCCAGGGCTTTTGAGACCATCGCTCTTGCAAAAGTGTCCGCCTCCGGTCCTGAGGCGGTCAAACTCGGTTATCTGAGACCGACGGACAAGATGACCGTCAATCGCGACCTCTTGATTGAAGATGCCAAGAAGACAGTGCTTGCCATGAACATGGAGGGATATGCCCCTCCCAAACCCCTCCAGCAAATCCGGGTGCCTGGAGAAAATACCTTCGCCCTCATGAAAATGGCCATCTGGACCCTGCACCAGCAGGGGTATGCCACGGATCACGATGTGACTGTGTCAGAGAAAGTGGCCTATGTGCTCAGCGGCGGAAGGGTTCATGCGGATACCAAAGTGAGCGAGCAGTATCTTTTGGACTTGGAAAGAGAGGCATTTGTCAGTCTCTGCGGTGATCCAAAAACCCAGGCAAGGATTCAGCACATGCTGAACACGGGCAAACCCCTTAGAAACTGAGAAGACTCTTTTCCCAGCATCTTTGGTAGAGGGAGGAAAACAAAATGAAAGAAGCCGTGATTGTTGCTGCATGCAGAACAGCCGTAGGAAGGGCGCCCCGGGGAATGTTGAAAGATGTGAGACCCGAGCAAATGGGCACGGCTGTCCTGGCTGATTTGGTTAAAAGGGCGGGGAACCTGGATCCCGACCTCATCGATGATGTGATCATTGGCTGCACCTTCCCTGAAGCCACGCAAGGGCTCAACCTGGGTCGCGTTCTTGTCATGTCCATGGGCTGGCCTGATCGCATCCCGGGCATGACCGTGAACCGATTCTGCTCCTCCGGGCTGCAGGCAATCGCCATCGGTGCTGAAAAGATCATGTGCGGCTTCTCAGACGTGGTGATCGCGGGAGGCGTGGAGAGCATGAGCCAGATTCCTATGGGCGGGAGCATGCTTTATCCCAATCCTGCGGTAGTGGATACAAGGCCGGGCTCCTTCACAGGCATGGGACTGACGGCTGAAAACGTGGCTGAGCGTTACAAGATCGGCAGGGAAGAACAGGATGAATTCGGAGCCAGAAGCCAGCAAAAGGCGGAGGCAGCTCTCAAGGCCGGCCGTTTCAAAGGCCAGATCGTCCCCCTCCAGGTCAAGGCACAGAAACAATTGCCCAATGGTCATTTTCAATTTGAAGAAGTCATCTTCGACACGGACGAGGGCGTGAGACCGGGCACCACAAAAGAGACCCTAGCCACGCTCCGTCCTGCCTTTAAAGTGAACGGCAGCGTCACCGCTGGTAATTCCTCTCAAACCAGTGACGCGGCCGCAGGCGTGGTGCTCATGTCCAAAGAAAAGGCGAAAGCATTGGGACTCAAGCCCATGGCAACCTTCCGCTTTCACGCGGTGGAGGGTTGCCCGCCGGAATACATGGGCGTCGGCCCGGCGGTCGTCATCCCCAAGGTTCTGAAGATTGCAAGCATGAGCCTTGGCCAGATTCAGCTGATCGAGCTGAATGAAGCATTCGCAGCTCAGGCGATTTATTGTATCAGGGAACTTGGCATCGATGAGGAAATCACGAACGTGAACGGTGGAGCCATTGCCCTGGGTCATCCCCTGGGGTGCACGGGCGCCAAACTGACCACCCAGCTTGTCTACGAGATGCAGGAGAGAAAGTTGCGGTGGGGTCTGGTCTCCATGTGCATCGGGTTTGGCATGGGCGCAGCGGCCATCTTTGAAAGAGAAGACCATTAACGGGAAGGAGAGATCATATGGGCAAGGAAAAACTTTTTAAGGGTGGTGAATTCATCATCACCGATGCTCTACCTGAGGAGATTTTTTTCCCTGAGGACTTTAGCAAGGAACAAAGGTTGGTCGCCCAGTCAGCCGAAGAGTTTAGCTTGAAGGAGCTACTCCCCCAAAAAGCGGAACTGGAGAATCTGAACCCGGAACTCCTGAAAAGCTTGCTGAGAAAAGCGGGAGAGTTGGGGTTCCTGGGTGCGGACATGCCGGAAGTGTTTGGGGGATCGGAACTGGACAAGGTTAGCTCTATGCTGATCGCTGAAAAGCTTTGCTCCGGCGTAGCCGGCTTCATGGCGAGCTATGGGGTGCAGACGGGAATCGGGAGCCTTCCCATCGTTCTTTTCGGGACACCTGAGCAGAAA
>JAHECH010000623.1 GCA_024641835.1 Deltaproteobacteria bacterium | reverse complement strand
ATGAAACTGGCCAGTGAAAACTACCGGGTCGCCAAAGCTTATGACGGCCTGCAGGCATGGGAGAAGATCAAGCAGGAAAGACCGAACTTGGTTATTCTGGATGTGATGATGCCGAACAAGAATGGGTACACCGTCTGCAATGAGCTGAAAAAAGACCCTCAGTATAAGGACATCACCGTCGTGCTGCTGACGGCAGTGGGTGAAGCGGTGACTTCCACCAATTATACCCACATGGACGGCAAGACGGCCCTGGCGGATGAATTCATCCCGAAGCCCGTGGATTTGGACAGCCTTATGGAGATCGTAAAGGACTACACCCTTTAAGGGCTGATGCGAGCGTCCCGGTCGATGGTCGATAAGGTCCCTATGGAAGGTGTCAAGCGATGTGGAGAACTGGTCCGGGTGAGCCTGGTGCATGCCTCCCCACCAGAGGAGTTCCTCCAGGGTTTCCTTCGGATCTTGACTCAAAACAGGATCAATATGAACTTGTTCGTGGGGAACGCAACGGAGAAAGACATTCAATTCACCTGCTGCGTGACTTCTTCAGACGGAATTCGAGTGCGAGAGCTTACTGATAACATTACTGATCTCAGCGGGTGTGCGGAATTCCATCACCCCGTCGATCTGATTTCGATTTTTCCGCATCAGTTCAACCTGAAAGTGGTTGGTCTGGGCCTCATGGCTTTTGCAAGGGCGCAGGTCCCATTGTATGGCATCTGTTCTTCTTTGTCCGCGCTCACTTTCATCACCGACCACACCCATTCTGATAAGGTTCTCGCAATCCTGGAGGAGTTTTTTGACCTTCCAGCGGAACAGTCTGGAGCGCCCTGTTGAACCACAAAGCAACTCCATCTTCGGGTCATCCTTTGGCGACGACAGCGGCGTATCGGGAACCCCGAATCAAGACGTACGGGTTTGAGAAAATGGCGGATCTCTCCCTGTTTGAAATAAGCGCCGGTAAGGCCGACATGGGTTCGCTGGGACTGGCCTTCTGCGGTATGGGAGATAAAGGCGCGCCTTTTCACCTGGTATTCTCACGTGTTTCTTCGGAAGGACTGGAGCTCTGCCTCGTCACCCAGCGTCCGTGGGCTAAGGTGATACGAGAGCATATGGACCTATGCATTCCTGGAGGCGCTGAAGCGGTTATTCGGCGAACCTCTGCTGCGGAGTTGGTGTTTTTCCAGGGCCCACATTTCGGAGATCGATACGGCATCCTCGACGCGACTGTCCGGGCTCTAGCCTGCAAAGGGATAACGACAAAGGCGACGGTCTGCTCCGGGGCGTGTATCTATATCGTCCTGCCCGAGGGAAAATCCGAGGAAGCGGTCAAAGCTCTCCGCGAATCCTTTGAAGTTCCGGGGGCCTCAATCCGTAAACCATGAACCAATTGTGAGCCATGAACGAGAAAACCATCGCAGAGAAAGACTGGAGACTAAGAGTTTTTGATTCCCTGTCCTTTCCCACACTCATCCTGAGGCCCGATAAGGCCATTGTCGCGGCGAATCAGAAGTTCCTCAATAATTTTGGGGTTCAGATGAAGGACATCGTCGGGAAGAGCTGTCACGAAGTGTTCTATCGTTCCAAAACGCCTTGCTCCACGAACGTCTGTCCTCTGCCGAAAGTCCTGGCTTACGGGGAAGGACGTTCCGTTCTCCGCCAGACGATTCGTGGTGATGGAAAAGAGGCCTGGGAGGACCGGGTCTTCTCTCCCATACTGGATGATCAAGGGAATGTCATCTACGTCATGGAAAGCCTCCGGGACGTGACTCGCATTAAGACCCTTGAGAAGGCGCTGGAAGAAACCAAGGAATTCCTGGAGAAGGTTATTCAGAGCTCGGTGAGTGCCATTGTCGCCGCGGACCGGGACGGCAATATCCTGATCATGAACCAGGCGGCCGAGGATCTTTTCGGCTTTTCTCTCAAGGAGGCAGCAGGAAGAAAGACGGTGGAAGACTTGTATCCTGCAGGGAAAGCGAAAGAGATTATGCGGGATCTGAGAGATGAGAAAAAAGGAGGAAAGGGCAAACTTGCGACAACAAAGGTGACGATCGTGGATGCCAGGGGCGAAGAGATCCCTGTCGACATTACCGCCTCGATCATCTACGAAGGAGGAGAGGAGCTGGCGACCATGGGCATTTACAATGACCTCAGGGAAAGACTGGCAGTGGAAAAAGCCCTGAAGGAAACCCAAGGTCAGCTCGCTCAATCCGAGAAATTGGCCTCCCTCGGTCAGCTGGCCGCGGGCGTAGCCCATGAGGTCAACAATCCCCTCACCGGAATCCTTCTCTATGCAAGTATGGCTCTAGAGAAAATGCATGAGGATGATCCCCTAAGGGAACATTTGCAATATGTCGTGGAAGACGTCAACCGATGTAGAGGCATTGTGAAAAACCTGCTTGCCTACAGCAGACGATCGACGACGACCAAGGAAATCATCCACCTCAATGAGCTGGTCGATAAGAGCTTGAATCTGATTCGCGATCAGAAGCTCTTCGGGAACATTGTGGTGAACAAAGAAATGTCGCAAGAATTCATCCTCATTCAAGGAGACAAAAACCAGCTTGCCCAGGTGATTGTCAATCTCGTCATGAATGCGAGCGCGGCCATGGACGGAGAAGGGGTGTTGACCTTCCACACCTACCGGGATAAGCCGAACAGGAAAGCCTTTCTGGAAGTTTCTGATACAGGCTGTGGGATTCCTGAGGAAAACCTGCCGAAAATATTCGATCCCTTTTTCACGACAAAAGAGCCCGGGAAGGGAACAGGGCTGGGGCTGAGCACTTCCCTCGGCATTATCCACGAGAGCGGTGGGCGGATTTCCGTCAAGGAAACGAGTCCCCAGGGAAGTACGTTTCTCATCGAACTCCCCCTCTTTGTTCCGCCGGAGACCCCTGAAGAGTCAATGGGTTAAGATTTTATAGAAGGACAATAGGAAGTCAGATCGTGAAAGAAAACGAAAAACGCCCAAGCACTTATCGCACCCGGATTTTGGTGGTGGACGACGAGAAACGAATCCGGGACGGCTGTCATAGCATACTGACTGCTGAAGGGTTCGAGGTCGGGGTTGCGGAAAACGGTTATGCAGGATTGGCTAAGATCGAGGAGCAGCACTTCGACATCATCCTGCTTGATCTGATGATGCCCGGCCTGCGAGGCATGGACCTGCTGGATCATGTGAAAGGCAAGCATCCGGACACTCTTATCATCGTCATCACCGGGTACGCCACTCTGGAGCATGCCGTTGAAGCGATGAAAAAGGGGGCGTTTGACTTCATTTCAAAGCCCTTCTCGCCGGAGGACCTAAGAGCGGTGATAGGAAGGGCGATCGAGTATATCCGAACTCTTGAAGATATCGCCCATGAAAAATCGCGCATGGGTGTGCTGATCAATCACATTTCGGATGGTGTGATGGCCACGGACGGCGAGAAGCGGGTGGCTCTGGCCAACCCAGCCTTTCTGAAGAATATCGGCCATCGAGGTGAGAGTGTCATCGGGGTTCCGGTGA
>JAHECH010000622.1 GCA_024641835.1 Deltaproteobacteria bacterium | reverse complement strand
GTATAATAAGTCATCGGAGGGGCAAATGCAAACAAATTGGTTGAAATTTTCTGGGAATTTTATAAAATGTATAAGTTGTAAGTAACCTGAAAGGCATTTATCAGCCCATGGCCGTTATTGTAAGAGACGTAGAGCAATCTGCTACGGCGGGGAAGACTCTGGAGGAACAATTACGATTCCAGAAAAGGCTGAATTCGATCACAAACAGGATCCATTCTACCAGGGACACGAACGAGATCCTGTTGAATCTTCAGGATGAAATCCTCGGCCTGTTCGACGCGGACAGAATTACCATCTACGTGGTGGACGGCGTAAAAAAGCAGGTTGTCTCAAGGTTCAAAACAGGTGATGAAGTCGCTGAGATCCGTGTGCCAATCGGATCGGATAGCATTGCCGGGTACTGCGCGGCCTCCGGAAGGGTCCTAGCGGTTGGTGACGCCCATGATGAGAACGAAATCAAACGTATAAGTCCGGATCTGCGTTTCGACCATACCTGGGATGAAAGAACGGGCTACAGGACAAAGCAGGTTCTGGTGGCGCCCATCTCCTACAACAGGTATCTCATGGGTGTCATCCAGCTCATCAACAAGAGGAACGGCACCCAGTTTACGGGAGAAGATCAGACCTCTGTTCAGGAAATTGCCAAGATTCTGGGCATCGCTTTCTTCAATAACCAGAAAGCAAGCCAGAAGAGGCGGCCCACCAAGTTTGATTACCTGATAGCCAATAATATCATAACCATAAAAGACCTTGAACAGTGCATTGCCACGGCGCGTAAAACCAGGAAAGCGGTGGAGGCCGTGCTTATCAATAACCTCCAGGTTTCGAAGGAGGATATTGGGAAATCACTTTCTGCCTATTACAAGACCAAGTTTATCCCTTATGACGATAAGATGGTGATCCCCGGCGACCTCATTAAAGGCCTGCGGGCGAGTTTTCTCAAGAGCAACATATTTGTTCCTGTGGGAAAGTCAGGAAACAAGATCGTCGTAGCCATGGAAAACCCTGACTACCTCCCTGCCAGGGACACCATTCGGAGGCTGATCCCGGGGACTGAATTCGAGTACTCTGTTGCGCTGAAAGAGGATATCTTCAAAATGATCGACTTTTTCTTCGATGTGAAGAGATCGGTTTCGGCGGAGGAACCGGGGAGCATTGAAGATATTCTCGGACAGCTCGAGCCAACGGATGAAGAAAATTCGGAAGAATTGACGAGGGTAAGCGAAGAAGACAGCGCCATCGTTCAGCTCGTGAATAAGATGATTATAGACGCGCACAGCCGGAATGCCTCCGATATTCATATTGAGCCTCGCCAGGGCAAACAGAATGCTCATATCAGGTTCCGTATCGACGGTGCTTGCCAGCTCTATCAGACAATTCCCTATACCTATAAAAGGGCAATTGTTTCGCGTATTAAGATCATGTCTGACCTGGATATTTCAGAAAGACGGTTGCCCCAGGACGGGAAAATCAAATTGCGTAAGTACGCTCCACTGGATATCGAGCTCCGCGTGGCCACCATCCCTACGGCAGGTGGGAATGAAGACGTTGTTCTACGACTCCTTGCCGCCGGCGAAACCATGGCTCTCGAAAAAATGAGCATGAGTGAGAGGAATTACCGGGTTTTCATAGAAATGATCACCAAGCCGTACGGGATCGTCCTGGTGGTCGGCCCTACGGGAAGCGGTAAGACCACAACCCTTCACGCAGCCCTTTATCACATCAATAAACCGGAAACCAAGATCTGGACTGCCGAAGATCCCGTGGAAATCACCCAGGAAGGGCTGCGCCAGGTCCAGGTGCACCCCAAAATCGGCTTTGATTTTGCCACAGCGATGCGATCTTTTTTGCGCGCTGACCCCGATGTGATTATGGTGGGCGAAATGCGTGACCATGAGACCGTGGCTACTGGCATTGAGGCATCCCTCACCGGTCACCTCGTGTTCAGCACCCTCCACACCAACAGCGCACCGGAAACCATCACCCGGCTGCTGGACATGGGAATGGATCCCTTCAATTTCGCTGATGCCCTGCTCGGTGTGCTTGCCCAGCGGCTCGTGAGAACCCTATGCAAGGATTGCAAAGAGAAATACCGTCCCACCAGGGATGAATATGACAGCCTGGTTAGAGCGTATGACGGTGACTTCGATGCCCTCGGATTCCCTTACAACAACGATCTTTTCCTGTATAGGCCCAAAGGATGTCCCAAATGCAGTAATTCAGGATATAGGGGCCGGACCGGTATCCATGAGATCATCGTCGGAACAGATGGGCTCAAATCCCTGATCCAGGGCCGTGCCAGGATGGAGGAGATAAGGGGTCAGGCCATCGCGGATGGGATGAAGACCCTTATGCAGGATGGCATTCGGAAAGTTCTCTTGGGCGTGACAGAGCTGATCCAGGTGCGAAAAGTGTGCATCAAGTAGGGTGCAGGGTACACGGTGCAAGGCACACGGAAAACAAAGGAAAAGAAGAAGAGGACAAAGACATAAAATATAGCGTTGTTTAACAGGGTCAAGACGATAGGCTTGTTGTGAAAGGCGCAGTACATGATTTCATGGCCTGCGCCTTTCGCGTTTTGTTCTTCTTCCCTGTACCGTGCACCTTGCACCGTCTATGGATACTGCCCCGGACGCAAAAGACCTGCGGTTTCTTCCATGCCGAAGAGGATGTTCATGTTCTGAACAGCACTGCCCGCCTGGCCTTTGACAAGATTGTCTATAATACTCACAATGATCAATTTTTGTGTCCTCTGATCCACATTGAGCGAGATGTTGCAGAAATTGGAGCCTCGGACATCCGTGCTCGTGAGGGTCTTTTCAGGGCCAAATACCCTGACGAACGCTTCGCCTTTGTAGAAAGACCTGTACGCCTCTTCGACGGTCCTCAGATTCTGGCCTGGTCCTAGGTTGGCGTAGATTGTTGAGAGAATCCCTCTGGTCAAGGGAATGACATGTGGGGTGAAGGTCACTCTAATCTCCTTGCCTGCTACAAGTCCGAGTTCTCTTTCGATCTCATAGACGTGCTGGTGACCGGAAATCTTGTAAGCATTCATCGCATCGTAGCGGGCTGGATAGTGAAACGTTGGACTTGGTTTCTTGCCAGCACCTGACACCCCTGTCTTCGAATCACAAATGATGGACCCGAGGTCAATCAGGGAAGCCTTCACAGCCGGCGCTAGTCCAAGAATGACACTCACGGCAAAGCATCCAGGGTTACCCACCAGGCTTGCCGCCGCAATTTCCTTTCGATGAAGCTCCGAAAGGCCGTAGACCGCCCTGGCCAGCAGATCAGGGGAAGCATGTTCCCCGGGCTTTCCGATTCTTGCCGCGTACCCCCGGTAGATTTCAGGATTATTGAAACGAAAGTCTCCGCTGTAATCGATCACCTTGGCGCCGCTCTCCAGCCATTGCCGCGCCTCCCTCTGGCCAACCCCGTCAGGGGTGGCAAAAAAGATCACGTCCAAATCCTTTGGCCGGCTGGCATCATCGGGATCAAGTATAGGC
>JAHECH010000621.1 GCA_024641835.1 Deltaproteobacteria bacterium | reverse complement strand
GGTTTCCGGGATTATGGCTCATTCCGAGATTGAAATCGTTCCTGTTCTCAATGTTGGAATACTCACTCATTCTCAATCACTTATCCCGTTTGCGGGGAGTTTTACTTGGACGGCCGTGACTCGATGTATTTCCTTCATGGCTCTGTTGTGGTCCAACAAGTGTTCCAGACATTGGCTCACAAAGACCTCATGCACGGATTCCGTCTCGAAGGGCCATGGGTATTCGTCCAGGTCATGAACAACATTCACCCCGGGGGCGTTTGGGTTCTTATCGACGTTGACACAGCCCTCAAGTGGTCTTCCCCCCGACCCGAGATTCAGTCTTACCTTGTCATACTGATTTCCCATAGTGCAGACTCACCCTGATGCAATTCGAGATCGCCATCAACCATCCTTTAACTTCTCCGGTGATTGGCGAAATTGTTCGTGCCATGGACTTTCATACTTGGAATACCAGGACAAGTCACTTTCCACCATTTCTTTCACGAGGTCCTGGAAAGAGACCATCGGTTTCCATCCCAGCTTTTTGCGTGCTTTTGAAGCGTCTCCCCTGAGGACGTTCACCTCTGAAGGTCGATACAGACCCTCGTCGATGACTAGAAACTCTCGAGCATCCAAGTCTACCATGTCAAAGGCTGTCTCAAGAAAATCTCGAACCGAATGAGACTCGCCTGTGGCAATTACATAATCCTCCGGTTCATCCTGCTGCAGCATCAGCCACATGGCTCTCACGTAATCACGAGAATGACCCCAGTCACGCCGGGCATCCAGGTTACCCAGACGTATCTCTTGATCCATGCCTAGTTTTATTCTCGCCGCAGCCGAGGTGATCTTCCTGGTCACGAACTCACCGCCTCTGCGGGGTGACTCATGGTTGAAAAGAATTCCAGAGAGAGCAAACAAGCCATAGGCCTCCCTGTAATTTCTTGTCAGTTCAAAGCCGGCCATTTTTGAAATTCCGTAGGGAGAGCGCGGCCGGAAAGGGGTTTTTTCACTTTGGGGTGTCTCCTCCACATTACCGAACATCTCGCTCGATGCGGCAAAATAGAATTTGCATCTGGGCGCTTGCCTTTTAATAGCGGAGAGCACGTAGTGGGTGCCATTCAGATTCGTGTTGATGGTGGAGAACTCGTCCTCGAAGGAATAGGAAACAAAGCTTTGCGCCGCCAGATGATAGCACTCATCCGGCTTGATATCCGAAACGATGTCGAAAATAGATGCATAGCTTTCCATGGAGGCACTGTGGAGATGGATGCGATCCAGGATACGGCGGATTCGCCACATCCGTGCCTGAGG
The DNA here is from genome assembly GCA_024641835.1 of Deltaproteobacteria bacterium. Taxonomy (GTDB): domain Bacteria; phylum Desulfobacterota; class DSM-4660; order Desulfatiglandales; family HGW-15; genus JAHECH01. Next base: position 2,216 of record JAHECH010000621.1, on the reverse strand, counting down.
GTGCTCTATGGCAACCCGTCTGACGATTCCATGCACTTCGTAGCCCTTTTCAAGAAGCAACTCCGCCAGGTAGCTTCCATCCTGACCTGTAATGCCTGTGATGAGCGCTTTTTTCATCTTAGCTTCTCTCTTTCAGTAATTCTTCAATGTCCGAAAGATGCCCCTGCCAACCCTTTCGACCTTTCAGAGGCTCCACCCATTTCAGCCCCCTCTGTACCTGGATTTTGTAGATCTCATTACTTTCCAGAGCATTGAAGGAGTCCATCCAGCTTTTTGGCTCATGCGGATCAGCGTACAAGGAAATCGATCCGGTTGTCTCCAGGAGCACGGGGATTTTGCTCACGACCGCCGGAATGCCGCAAGCCATGGCTTCCAGAGGTGGATAGCCGTATCCCTCGGCTGTAGACGGCTGAGCAAGACAAAAGGCAGCCCTTACTATAGAGGGAAGGTCACCGTCCTGAACATGAGTTATCCACGTGGCTGATTCTTTCGGATACCGTGACTTCCAGTATGGGCGGTTTTTGTCCTGGACCCCGACGAATACGATTCTCCTCGAAATCTGATCGGCCACTTCAAGCAGCACGCCAAGGTTCTTGTGAGGGAGACCGTTCCCGATGACCAACACATAGTCAGGGTCGAGACCGTATTTTTTCAAAACCTCCAGGTCGGCGTCTGTTTTGTAAGGCACAAAAGATTCATCAATCGCCGGATATCGAACCCTCGGTCTCTTTCCGATCATTCCCACCCATTTCCTGGTTTCCTTCTGGCTCCAGATAGAATCGAACCAGGTCAGGTCTGCCCGCCTCAAAGCCTTTCTTAAGCGCCACCCGTCGAAATAGACCTTCAGGCGTCTCTTGTACGCCGGGTGAGTCAGGTCTAGAATGTCATGAATGATGTGGGCGGCTTTTGTGCCAACCCCGAAAAGGGGCAATTTGGGATAGGGACTGATGAAAAGGTCCATGTTTTCTTTGCTTAACTCCGTCAGCGCCTTCTCAGATCCGACGAATGAAGGAGGAAGCTCAATGACACTTATTTTCTCGTGGGTATTGGCTCGAAAGGGCAGGGCGCCGAGATCACTCGACGCTAACAAGATCTCACGGGCCAAATCGGTTTCCGCCAGAGCACTCACGAGGCCTTCGAGGACTCGCCCGATTCCTGTGAGTTTTCCCTCCACAAACTCCCTGGCGTCAATAAAGATTCTTTTTCCTCTCATCGCCCGACACGCTTGGCCTGATACCCCAGTGCTTCTTCAAATACGTGAACCATCCTATTCACGTGGGTCTCGAGGCTAAACTCCTCAGCTCTCTTTCGTCCTGACTCTGAAATCCGGTTCCTCAAAGTCTCATCTCTGAAAAGCTTCAGGATGTGGTCGCTTATTTCTTGAGCGCTTCCAGGGGAGACCAGCATGCCGTCCAGTCCTTCCCGGACGATTTCAGGCACCCCTCCACTCCGGGTTGCAACGACGGGCAGCCCACAGGCCATTGCTTCTACAAGAACCCTTCCAAAAGGCTCGTTATGAGAAGGGAGCAAGAGTAGGAAGGCTGATCCGAGCCACGGCCTTACGTCTTCGACTTGCCCCATCCAGTGGATCCTCTCGGAGAAGAGGGAATGTCTGGTCATCACCTGCAACTGATCCCACCATCCTGGATCTAGATGGTCCTTTGCGCCGAGACATACAAGATGGGCCTTCGGTTCGACTTGGGCGATCCTTTCAAAGGCATGAAGCGCAAGGTCATGCCGTTTCCAGCGAGAAACCCTGGCCACAACCAAGATCACCCTCCAATCTTCTCTCACCAGCCGAGGTGGCCTGACGTCATCGCTCTTCAGCCACCGAAGATCAATCCCATTATAGACTACCCTGACTTTGTATGACAGGTTAGGCCTGAATCGCTCGGCTGTGGCCTTGCTGTTGGCAACAATCAAGAGGCTGGACCTGCTGATGAAAGGATCCGAGTAGATATCCGGGACGGCTATGCGACAGTGCCATACAACGGGAATCCTGAGGATCCTACCGAGCAAGCCGCTGTAAAGAGCTGCTCTGGAACCATTGGCATAAATCAAGTGAGGCCGGTATGCGCGGTAGACCTTCAAATAGGAGCTGAATACTGCCGCGATTTTGTGAGCAGACCACGGTCTGACGGCCGGTAAAGGAATGACTTGTTTTCGCAAGCCCCTGTCCGTGAGCCGGGTAGCCAGTTGGCCTTCTTCGGGTACAA
>JAHECH010000046.1 GCA_024641835.1 Deltaproteobacteria bacterium | reverse complement strand
CAAGGGACGGCTTTCACAATCAGGCTGCCTGCGACCTTAAAGGAGAAACCATAGCGTCCGGGCATCGAAGACTGGTGATAGGTCAGACCGAGCCCTTTCCGCAGCAACTTCCGGGTCCCGCACACCCTGCGGCCTGACCGGGAGCAGAGCCGCAACATGCGGTATCGCCTGGTCCCGGCATGGACTTCTTGTTAAGACCGGATAAGGAGGAGGGAGCGGAAAGGAGTTTTCTCAGCTTCTGACTCCCGCAGCCGTGGCACTCAGCCTGATCTTGAGAGGAAGTCACAAGGACCTCGCTCACTCTCCCGCAATCCAGACAAACGTATTCGAATAGTGGCATAGACGCATCCTTTCAGAAGGCATGAAAACGAAACAATTCATGCAGCCTTATGGGCATGGCTTTCCTCAAACTCTTTGATGGCTTTTTCCAGGGTTTTCACGGCCAGGCGAATGCAATGCTGCTTCTGATCTGGAATTTGAACAAGGCGCCGGAAGACATCCCTGTCATTCACTTGTAGAGCCTCGTCAAGAGTCTTTCCTCTCACAAGATCAGCGAGGGCCATGGCGGCAGAGACAGCCCCGGGGCAGCCGAGGACCTGGTATTTTGCATCTGTGATTCGGCCCTGGTCGATCTTCAAAAAGCACCTCATAGTATCCCCGCAGGGGCCTGTCAACTCCGTCACATGGTCAGCCCCTTTCATGGGGCCGAGGTTCGGCTTTCTTAGGAAATACTCTATAGCTTCTTCCGCGTAGCCGGAACTCGAAAGCATTTCACGGATACTGGTCAGGTCATTCTGATCAAATGGTGTGTTCTGTTCCATGTTCCACCCTCTTCAGTGAACGCAGCCTTCCTGCCCGTGGTGTCCGGCGCAGGTCATGTTCATGGCAAACTCGGGGAGCTTTCCCGCTTTGATGCATTCCAGGTTCTCTTGAACGCTGCCCTCGACAGCTCTGAAGACCTTGATTCCATCAGCCTGGAGTTTCATGAGGGCTCCTGCTCCAATGCCTCCTACTACAACGGCATCCACGATATTCCCTGCCAGCGCTTTCATGGGCAGGCACTGACCGTGTGAGTGATGCATATCTTTGTTGTTTAGAGTTTCAAGAGAACCTGTTTCGCTCTCGATGATGACAAAACGCGGGGCTGAGCCAAAGTGTCCATAGACAGTGCTTTCAAGCCCCTGATCCTGTTGAACTGGAAACGCAATTTTCATCGATCAACCTCCGAAATGATCTTTACCCATCAGAAGAATAGGATGAAGGCGCGGTGATGTCAACCACCAACCTCTTGTCTATTCTATTCGAATCTTGAATCCGATTTCCTTTTTTTTGCCTTGCCTTTGGCTTTTCCCAGCCAGCCGAGGCGGAATCTCGGCTGGCGGTCAAACTCTGGAACATAGGGTTTAATATCGAGGAGAGGCGTTCCATCCAGGATGTCCACATTTTGAACATGCAAAGTGGAACCCTTGATTTGCAAAAGTCTGACCGCCGATATGCCTATAGGGTTTGGCCGCTTGGGCGCCCGAGTAGCAAAAAGGCCGCGGGGTTCGGAGTCAAGGAAAGGTGTAACGATGAGTTTGAACCCGCTGCTCTCGTGGAAATGGTAGATAAGGATAATGTGAGAAAACCCATTCAGATCCTTCAATCCTTCGGCGTACTCAGGATACACATCCACCGTACCACGAATTCCGGCTGCGCCTGAAGGCTGGATAGGCATACCTTCGATTTTTCTAAAAGGCGTATGTATGACCCCTATGGACCGATACTGAACGTTCATTCGTTGACCTTCCGTGCGGATGCTTTGTCTATACCCATTACCCTTACCTCGTTCGCCATATCTTTGGTATCCATTTCCCTGTTCTTTTTTTATACCTTTCGTAATCCTCTCCGTATTCCTGTACCAAAAATCTCTCCTCATAGGTCGCTATGCAATTGTGAAAAAGGAAGATATGGATGTTCGCTTTCTTTTTCCTTCGTTGTTCCCCGGTTCATAAGAATAATCGATCGTTCAAAAAGCAGAGAGGGGCTGTATTCTCGTCGTCCCCTCCCTGTTTCACACATACCGCTCTTTCCTTTAGGCTATGAAAACATACTTGGTTCCCGCTGTGTTGATGATGAATTGTTGGGGCATCTCCTTTGCGAAAGTTGAAACGGCCTCCCAACCTGAGCAGTGCATAGGGACAATATAATCTGGATTAATGGCCTTTATGTCTGCGACGGTGTTCTGAATCTTCGGCATCGGAGCGCCGATCAAATGGAATCCTCCAATAACAGCATGGATTTTATCCATCCCTGCTATCTTCTGGGCATGCCTCACTGTGTTGACGATCCCTGCATGCGCGCAGGAAGAGACGACAACCAACCCTTTCCCTTTTAGATTAAACACCAGGGACTGTTCTCCCGGGAATATGTCCAGTTCCATTTTATCCCCTCTTTTGATAAGCAGAATAGGAGATCCCTTTTCATATTCGGTGACCCTTTCGATATTCCCTGTCAAATAGGCACCGGGCACAATGGGAGTTGGCTCTCTGACCTCGACAATTTTGACTAAGTCAAGGGTTTCTATCTCTTCTCGATTCAATTGTCCGAGCGAGGTGAGACCACTTGGGTCATAAAGGCCTTTTGGAAGATTCACGAACCGATGTGCGAAAGCTTCCTCGCCGACATAAAGAGGGATTCCTTTGCTTATTTTTACCCTGTTGCACTTAAGGATTGAAATTAAGTTTTCATAATGGTCGAAATGGCCATGGCTGAGGCCAAGGGCTTCTAAGCTTCTCACATCGAGGTCGAGAAGGTCCATATTCTTGCTCACTCCCTGGGAATCCAATCCATAATCGAACATGAATGCATGTGTCTTACCGTTTGCGACGGTCTCAATATAATAGGATAAACCATGCTCTGCGTGGAGAGATGTACCAGGTATGATCATGTGTCTCTTGACAAACTTAAACTCAGGTGGATATAGGTTCGGTCTGAGACAGTCATAGTAGTTGTCGGTAATGACCGTTACCACCAGTTTTTCCACTTCCGGGATTCTTGCCAATCCATGGGCCACTGTTGCTTCTTTAAGCAAAACATCCCCGGCCATCATCGCTGCTCCTGCCACTGCTGAAGTTTTAATAAAATCCCTGCGATTCATCTCTTTCATATGCACCTCCTCGAAAAAGGGTTAGAAGGTTGCCGGGCTATTTTCAGAGCCCTAATTCCTTGTCCGAAAAACGTTGGTTCACTCACTTTCGGGCTTACTGAAGGTCCATGCTTATTGTCAGGTTTTCCCATGCCCGGAGGACTGCGTCTGCCGCAGGGGAGTGCGTATTGTACTCAAAGATGGTTTTTCCTTCAACCATCGCTTTGGTAAAAACCGGATCAAAAGGGATAATGCCCAAGAAGGTGTAGCCTTTTCCCTCCGTGAATCTTTGAATGTCGCGGGTCGCATCAGGATTCAGGTCGGCCTTGTTGACGCAGACCATCACCGGTACCCTGAAAAAGTCAGCAAGCTGGGCGACACGCTCCATGTCGTGTCGACCCGCCACAGTGGGCTCTGTCACAATAAGCGCTGCGCTTGCTCCGCCCAGGGATGCAATGACCGGGCAACCGATTCCAGGGGGGCCGTCGGTCAGAATCAGGTCCAGCTTCTTTGCTTCTGCCACTTTTTTGGCTTCCTGTCTCACCAGGGTGACCAGCTTGCCTGAATTTTCTTCTGCAATGCCCAGCCGGGCATGGACCATAGGGCCGAAACGCGTCTCCGAGAGATACCATTCTCCGCATGTTTTTACGGGGAAGTCGACGGCCTTTTCAGGACAGAAGTAGACGCAAACGCCGCACCCTTCACAGTCCATATGGTTGACGGTATAGTCCTCGCTGATCGCGTTGTACCTGCACAACTCTCTGCACAGGCCGCAGGCGGTGCATTTGTTGAGGTTGATGATCGCCGAGTGTCCGGCCTGGAAATCATGGCGCTCCGTGATCTGCGGACTCATGATCAAGTGAAGATCTGCTGCATCCACATCGGCGTCAGACAAGACCTTATTTTGGGCCAGCGAAGCAAAAGCGGCAACGAAGCTGGTTTTCCCCGTTCCACCCTTTCCACTGATAATGACGAGTTCTTTCATTCCAGATCCTTAACTCCCTGCCGCCTCCCGCCTGCTGTATACTGACTGCTGCTGCTTCTTTATCTCGATCAATTCCTTGATACGGTCATATAATTGAAGGAACTTTTCTTTCCATTGAGGCATTATTTCTACGAGCAGCTCTCCTTTGGAGTATGCCTCCGCAATGCGGCGGTCAAAAGGAATTTCCATGAGAATGGGGATCTCCTCTGCTTTGGCGTATTCCGGGAGACGATCATCCCCCATGTCGGAACGGTTGATGAGAAGGCCGCAAGGAATTCCCAGAATACGAACGGCTCCCACGGCCAGTTTCAGGTCGTGGAGGCCAAAGGGCGTCGGTTCTGTAACCAGAAGAACAAACTCAGCCCCCTTCATAGAGGCGATAACCGGGCAGGATGTGCCGGGCGGGGCGTCGATGATCGTTATCTTGTCGGGATGAGCAAAGGAGCGAACCCTTCTGATAAGAGGCGGGGCCATGGCCTCTCCAACCCTCAACCGGCCGTGGATGAACTCCAGACCGTTTCGATGTCCGACCTCAATCTCACCCAGGACCCTTGCCCCTTCCCGGATCGCACGCTCGGGACAGACCTCCATGCATCCCCCGCAACTATGGCAGAGTTCCTGAAAAGGCAGAACCGTTTCTCCAATGACCACGATGGCTTTGTACTGGCAGATTTCAGCGCATTTTCCACAAAGGGTGCATTTCCGTTCGTCTATCTCTGGAACGGCGGTGCTGATGGTGAGGGTTTTCTCGAAGTCGGGATGGATGAAGAGATGGGCATTGGGCTCCTCCACGTCGCAGTCCAGGAGCTGTACTCCGGAACCCAGGGAAACGGCCAAATTGGTGGCCACCGTTGTCTTCCCGGTTCCACCTTTTCCGCTGGCAATGCTGATGATCATCCTTCAATAACCTTTCGAGAGCGGCCGTCCAGGCCACAACAACTAAGCTCAGGTGGCACCGAGAAAGGCGAGATGAATTCTCATGGCGCATCTTCTCGGTTAGATCAGATGTTCCTTCGTTTGATCATATAGTTATGAAGCGCCTCTTGAAGGCTTTCGGCAGCGAGGAACGCACAGTGCTCTTGTTCCTTGGGGAAATCGCCCAGAAGGTCCAGAATGGATTGGGCTGTGATCTCCAGGAGTTCGTCGGGCGTTTTCCCGTGGGCCATGTGTGCGGCAAGGGCGGCGCAAACCCTGCTTGATATGCAGCCGTCGGTCAGGTAGGCCGCTTCTTTCACCCGCTCCCCATTGAAGTTCAAGAATATCTCAATGGTTTCACCGCAATTACCAGTCAAACAGGCATGCCCATCGGGGTCTTTCAGGGCTTTCCATTGAAGCGAATTTAACCAATCATGAAAGGCTATCTGGAGGTCCTTTACGTCAGTCTCCTTTGTCATCTCCTCGTTTGTGCCTTTTCCCGATTCATGCACAACATCCCCCATGGCCTCTATTCCTCCCTGTATTTCACTCTCGCGTCATTGGTGTCCCACATTGAGGGCACTTGATCTCTATGCAGGGTTTGCCTCGTTCGTGAGGTATTTTGTGCCCGCAGCTGGGGCAGATACAGTTTCCTGCCGGCCCGAGGCTTCGGCCACCTTGCCTGCCTCGTCCCATACCGGAACCCTGGCCTCTCCCTCCTTGTCCTCTTGGTGTCATGACGATCTCCGATCTCGCCGTATACCCTGTGCCGTGCGCCTTGAGCCGACTGTCAGGTTGCTGAAAAACGCCCATCTACTGCGTTGCCCTCATCCCGCGCCCTGTCAAATTCTCGCTTTGCGAGACGGCGAAGCCGACTTAACAGGGCGAGTCATTGCGACGTAATTTCATGTACGTCTCACTCCTCGGCCTGCCTGCCGCAGGCAGGGATTTCGGGCGCCTTGTATCTGAGCGTTTTTGAGCAACCTGCGAGCAGGGTCTTTTGCAGCACCCTGCTATTGTTCAATGATCACACACGTTCGCCCCTGTCACCAGGGAATCTGCAAGATACTGGTGAACAAGGGACTCCGGCGTGTCCGTGCCTGCACCGGTAACGACCTTGATCCCATTTTCGCTGAAGATCTGCTGAGCCCTGCTGCCCATACCTCCGGCAATAATAACGTTGGCCCCCATTTCGTGGAGCCATCTCGGCAACACGCCCGGTTCGTGGGGAGGAGGGGTATGCATGGTTTTTCCTTTGATCTCGCCGTCCCTTGTTTCAACAAGGGCGAACTGATCACAATGCCCGAAATGGGAACAGAGTTTGCCTGCTGCCATGGGAATGGCAAAAACAACGCTGTCCCCCTGAGCTTTTTCCAGTCCCTGGCTATTATCTGGCTTCGTCATCGCTGGAACCTCCTTGGATGTAAGATGGATGATTGTTTCCACCATTTTCTGAAATTCCTGGTTGAAAGGGTTGGTTCTTTCGGCGAGGTCATCCAACCTCCCCAGATCCCCTCGGTTGACCACCTCGGGTTCGATGGGCAGACTGGCAAGGAGCGTCAATCCTTCCTTTTTTGCAGTCAGCCGTCCTCCCTCACTCTTAAATAGATCAATTCTTTTTCCACAATGCGGGCACATGAGGCCGCTCATGTTTTCCACAATTCCGAGAATGTCCATATGCACCTGGCGGCAAAAGTTGATCGATTTCCTCACATCAGCCAGGGAGATCTCCTGAGGTGTGGTGACAATCACCGCCTTGGCGTCAGGAATCGTCTGCGCCACGGTCAAGGGCTCATCCCCAGTGCCCGGAGGAGAATCAATGATCAAGTAATCGAGGTCTGACCAGTCGATATCGGAGATAAACTGGCGGATGACGCCGATTTTTAGCGGCCCTCGCCAGATGGTTGCGAGGTCCTTGTTTTCTCCCATCAGGGACTCGATCGATATGACTTCGAGGTTCTTGATGAACTGGACCGGCATAGCCTTCCCTTCTCTCGAAGAGACCTGAAGGGTCCCCTTCATGCCCAGCAATCTGGGAATGCTCGGACCATGAAGGTCCACATCCATCAGCCCAACTTTGTAACCCTTCTTGGCCAGAGAAACAGCGAGGTAGGCGGCGATGCTGCTCTTGCCGACGCCCCCCTTGCCGCTCATGACCAGGATCTTGTTTTTGATGTGTTTCAGTTGCTCCCTGATCTCTGCATCCTGAAGCGCGTGTTTATCTTCTTGGCTTTCATGATGAGAGCAATGGTCTTGGCTTGCCATAATGAACCCTCCCCTTGGTAAATCCTCGTTGGGTTTATTTTTACTCATGACTCTTATTCTCTTCAGGCTGGGCTTTTGTTTTGAGGTTGGCCGCAAAGCCCAGAGCACTCAGTTGCTCCTCTAATCCGTCGCCAGTACATCCGGGCATGAAGAAGCGTGGCTGTTCCAGGTTTCCTTCCAAACAAGCATGGAGCACATCATCCGGTTGACCGGAAATGCCGGGAATGAGCTTGATCCCTGAAGCTTTGAGCATTTCAGAAAAATGGCGGGTCACGGCACCGCAAATCACGGCATTCACGCCCATACCAAGGATTCGGTGGCAACGTCGAGATGGATTCCTTTCATCAAGGAATACTTCGAACCGTGATATCTCGCTACCTTCCCTTATTTCAACGATCAAAAGACGCGACGCCGTATCCAACACGGGTGATATTTTGTTTTCCCAGACGGGTAAGGCTATCTTCATAGAAGGCCCCCTTCTCTCTTTCGCCGTGTGCTCTTCATTCACCTTCTCTTTGCTTCGATGCGGGAGATCCTCTCCTGGAGTTCCTGCATTTTTTTGACCAAATCCTCGGCCTGTTCTTTGAGAGACTGAAGTTCTTGTTTGCCCGGCTGGGAACCGGATTCGCGCAGACTTTCTAACCCTTGCTCTTTCCGTGGCGCTCCTCGCCCCATGCCGCGACCCATTCCCATGGCTCGTCCCACGCCACCGCCCATGCCCATGCCATAGTGGGCGCCGACGTTTGACTCAGATGCGGCTTGAAAATCTCCTCTTTTGAATCTTTCGGCAGCCTCCCGGACTGTTCCTGTTTGCCCAAGAACGACCTTAACCTTCGCAGCAGAAAGGACGCGCATGGCATTTGGTCCGCAGTTGCCTGTAATGACGGCAACCACCCCTTTGGAAGCGATGAACTGAGCCGACTGGATTCCTGCACCGCCGCCCAACGCAACACTCTGGTTATCGAAAACCTCTAAAGTCATGTCGTCCGTTTCCACAATCGAGAAATAAGCACAACGGCCGAACCGGGGATCGATCAACGAGTCCAGCTGATTTCCGGTAGAACTCACCGCAACCCTCATAAAGCTCCTCCTCAGACCCAGTGTCCTTCAACGTTCGATTCTGTGGCCGCCAGGTACTTACCATCCATATAGTCTTTGACTGCATCAACGATCTTGCCCGTAACCCCGACCACTACCTTGATCCCTGCGGCCTGCAACACGCGAAAGGCTTTCGGGCCGCAATTCCCTGTGAGAACCACATCAGGTTTATGGGGTAACACGTTTTGAGCAGACTGGATGCCCGCGCCCTGGGGAAGATCCAGGCTCTGGTTGTTCTCCACAACATCGAAGTGCATGGTCTCCGTATCCAGAATAAGGAACTTCGGAGCCCTTCCGAACCTGGAATCGACTTGAGCGTCCAGATTCGCGCCTTGAGTGGTTAAGGCAATTCGCATTAAACAACCCCCTGTCTATCGGAGAATCTTGTGTAGCATAGAGGGCGTGCATCTGGTGGGCAGCTATCAAATCCCTTCTGATATCTAGAACGCGCCGTCATGCCTGTTCTATTCTTGGGCAGAGCATTTTTTGTGCCACTTTGGAGTTGGCTGTAAAATGCGAATCTAATTAACCGAAATAATTAACCAAAATTGAAAATCAAAAAGAATCACGAGCGCAAGTGCCATCGGCTTGTTTCGCAACTGCAATGATTGGAAGCTTCTGCCATTGCAAAAATGCAATAGCCCGTATTCCTTCATTTGAGCGGCCGGATTGTCTAACTCTCCAGCACAGCAAGGTTTTCAATGCATGCGAGGTTTTTGCCCATCACAAGAGCATCGGCCACGATGGCCCGGCTTTCACCAAGAATCCTTAGGGAAGGCTCCGAGCTCTGTGATAAGAGCGAAGCGACGGTGGAGCGGCGGTTTTGAAAAGCACCGCATTTTTTTGTTGCGGGGTATTCTATAATAGAGTATTCTAGCCTGGAATACCCACACATCGAGGGACGATGACGATCAGGACCTCCACTGAATTTGTGATGCTCGGCGCTCTGATGCCGGGCTCAAAGCACGGCTACGAGGTTATGCAGTTCCTTTCCTCAGCCTTGGAGCCCGCGTGGCGCGTAAGCACCAGTCAACTCTACGTCTTGCTCAAGAGGCTGGAACGGGAAGAGATGGTTCAATCGACCCTCGAAAGCCAAGAGAGCCGGCCTTCAAAACGAGTTTACCGTATCACGAACAAAGGGAAAAAGGTTTTCGCAGAGTGGCTTAAGACCCCGGTGGAGCATGTTCGGGATTTCCGTACCGAGTTTCTGACGAAACTGTTCTTTTTCTATCACCTGGCCCTGCCCGGCCTCAAGACCCTTGTCGATGCCCAGATTCGGATCCTGAGGCAACTGAGACGGGGAGTCCATGAGCGAGAGAAGAAGGAAAAGGACGTGTTCATGAGGCTCGTGTACCGCTTCAAGAGCCATACCATTGATAGCCTGGTTACCTGGCTTCTCCGAGAGGCGCGCAGTTTCCCAAAGGAGGACGTCGATGATCGAAGCCTCGATGTTCCGAAAGGTGACAAGAAAAAGCACTCATAGGTTGGATTGGAAAACCGGTTCAAACGTTTTCATTGTTTGCCTCTGCATCGTGCTCTTCAGCCCTTCCTTGCTTCTGGCAGAGCAGGAGCTGACCGCGGGGGTCGCCGCGAATTTCATTCTCCCTTTTGAGAACCTCTCGCATGTCTTCGAACGGAAGACGGGCCTTCGGCTGAAGGCAACCTTCACATCGACGGGGAACCTCTATTCACAGATCATAAACGGCGCTCCTTATGACGTCTTTCTTTCTGCAGACGAGAATCACCCACGCATGCTCCAACGGGAAGGTCTGGCCGCACAACCTTTCGTTTATGCGAGAGGCAAGGTCATTCTCTGGACGGCGAAGGAGAGGCTTTGCCGACACGCTAGATGGCAGGAAATGCTCGCGGATCCCTCAGCGGCGAAGATTGCGATCGCCAACCCGGAGACGGCTCCATACGGCGCTGCGGCGGTCGAGGCCTTGAAGCACAGCGGACTATATGAGGCAGTCAAACCCAGGCTCGTTTTTGCTCAGACCGTTGCTCAGGTGTTCCAATATGCTCAAACTGAATCGGCAGACGCCGGCTTCTGCGCCCTTTCATCAGCGTATTCTGAACAGGGCAAAAAGGGCTGCTATATTCTAATCCGTGAGGCTCCGGAGGTCGTCCAGTCTGCGTGCGTCTTGAAAAGAACAAAGCAGCAGGAAGCCGCCCGTAGATTTGCAGCGTTTCTATTGTCTCCTGAAGCCGCGACGATAAAGCGCCGCTATGGGTATGAGTAAAATGGAGTGGATGCCTCTCTTTCTCTCGGCCAAGCTTGCGCTGGTCACAACGGTCATTCTCATGACCCTGGTGGCACCGCTGGCTTATGTCATGGCCCAGGCTCGTTTCCCGGGAAGATCTCTTTGTGAGGCTGTCATCAATTTGCCGCTGGTCCTTCCCCCGACCGTACTCGGTTTCTACCTCCTTCTTGTCATGGGCCCCAAAGGGCCCGCCGGTAGTCTATGGGACTGGTTGACCGGGACCTCTCTGGTCTTCTCCTTTTCGGGAATTGTCATCGCCTCCTTGGTCTATAGCCTACCCTTTGCGTTTCAGCCCATGAAGGCCGCATTTGCAAAGATCGATCGGCGACTCCTTGAGAGTGCCTATGTTCTGGGTCTTTCTCCTTTTTCCACTTTTTTCCGGGTGGTGCTGCCCAACTCCGTAGCAGGCTTGGCCGCCTCAGGCATCCTGGTGTTTGTCCATACCCTTGGGGAATTCGGGGTGATTCTCATGGTCGGCGGGAGCATTCCAGGGCAAACAAAGGTTGCCTCCATCGCCATCTACGAGGCTGTGGAGGCACTGCGGTACAGGGAAGCAGGACTCATGTCGTTGGCCCTTGTGCCGGTGTGCTACGCGGTTCTCATCATGGTCAATCAGCTCAGCGAGAAAAAAACGCATGGCACTTAGAATCGATTTGAAAAAGTCTCTTCCAAATTTCGACTTGAATATTTCTTTCAGAGTCGGAACAGGAGAACTGAAGGTACTGATAGGACCATCAGGATCTGGCAAGAGCACCCTCATTCGCATGATCGCCGGACTGGAAAAACCGGATCAAGGGGTGATCCGGTATAACGGTGAGACGTGGGTTGATACGTCAAGGAAGATATTTGTGAAGCCACAGAAAAGGAACGTCGGGTACGTGTTTCAGGATTACAGGCTGTTTCCCCACCTGACGGTGTACGAAAATGCGGCGTTTGCCGCAGAGGACAAGAACGAGGTGAAAATGCTCCTGGATCTCTTAGGAATAGGGCACCTGAAAGACTCGATGCCTCACAAAATCTCCGGGGGCGAGCGCCAACGCTGTGCCATCTGCCAGAACCTCGCGAAAAAGCCCAGGGTGCTTCTCCTGGATGAGCCCTTCTCCGCACTGGATGTGGAGAACCGTCGAAAGCTTCGCAGGGAGCTCAAGGCCCTCAAACTAGAGCTGCCCCTGCCGATCATTCACGTGACGCACGACCTGGACGAAGCCGTATATCTTGGGGATGAGGTGTTGCCCCTGGTTGAGGGAGTGCTGGCCCCTCACTGGTTGGAGCGACAACTAGAAGAGACAGAACAGGAACAGATGCGCGATTTTACAGAGAAGATCTGGCGGAAAACCTAGTCTCATCATTCCTCAAAGAGGATCTTGTGATTGACCAGGTTCATTGCCTTGATCCGGCCTTTCACGGTCTTCTGATCGCCGAAAATGCCCACCAGTCGCCACATGTCGTCGCCTTCCGGCTCTATAAGATCCACAGATTCCATGATCAGATGCTCTTGACCTTCTTTGACCAGATATGCACTCGCTTCACACATTTCTCAAAACCTCCTTTGCGTGCTCATTGATCATGTTTTCGATCAAATGGGCAGGAACTCCCTGCTCGATCCCTGTCACCGTTTTTCCAGGGCATCGAAACAGGGGATGCACAAGACCTGGTCGTTGAAACGCCGGGTCCGGGTTTCCATCACCGGTTCGCCGCAGCTCTCGCAGGTCAAGCTGGCCAGGATGCGGGCCTTTTTCGGTACGGGGCTTCCCGGCGCCTTGAACTCAAAGACCTCCGCCAGCTCGGATTCCATGATCCGTTTGGAAATGGCGGCCCTTGTTTGCTTCCATGTTTTCTCTTCTTCTTCGCTCAATCCCCCGGCCTGTATCTTGTGGTGCAGCTTTCTCATCAACGGTCCGGTGTCTCCGTAAATCGTCGGACGAAGGACCAGGCGCATGGCCTTCCCATCACTACGCCGGTAAAAGGTGAAAGCATTCTTGCCGTAGTCCTTGTGGATCAGGTTGCCTTTGCCGAAGGTGCAACCGGTCAGGTACTGGATGGCGTCCACGCCGCACATGTCGGTCTCCACCACCGCTACGATTTCTTCATCAGGCGATTTCCCCATTTCCTTCAAGGCCCATTCTGCAGCTCGGATGCCGATGGCCAGTCCCGGGCACCAGTGGCCGTGAAAGCTCGTAGTATCCTTGATTCGCTGTTCGTCTATTCGATCTGTGCTCATGATTTGTTCCTCCTTTATCTGTTTCCATCTTATATGTTAAGTGCGAATGGGCCGATGGCAAACCAGGCTATCCTGCAGGAGGGACCTTCGGATCCCGATGATCGTGATCCCGTTCCCGATGTCTCTTTTGTCATTTTGATCCCTTGGACAAGCTAAGAGTATACTTAGCGAGAAATCCTGGTCTTCGTGGCAAAACAAAAAGGCCACGAAGTCGCGAGTTTCAACACGCAAAGACCTTCCTGGCCTGTATACCGTTTGCTTAAAGGGGATTGACTTTCTTCTGCTTCTGACTGCTTCTAAGCCGTGTTTGAAGCCCTTCGCGGGCCCAATGCAAATATTATTTTTCAG
>JAHECH010000620.1 GCA_024641835.1 Deltaproteobacteria bacterium | reverse complement strand
AAAGCCCCGGAAAAAGATCGGCTTTGAAGTCGAAGAAGCGGCGGTCAGCTATGGCAAAGGGCCAAAGAGGAAATAGGGACGGGGAAACCTGAGGGATAAGCAAGTCCACTTAGTCAAGCACGTCCCTCAAACATGTGACATGCTCTGGATAAAGGCAATATAAGAGACAAAGGCCACATGAAAGGATCAAGGTCAGACACCGAACGCTTCGCAAGATACCAGGGAGTGGTTGAGGCTCTTTTGCGCCAAGAGTCTTTTCTCAAGCGCGACGCTTACGAAACACTGAAGGATGAAGAACCGTCCTTCATCGGACGTGTGATCGCTGAACTGGTCCGCGACGGGTATCTCAATCAAGACGGCAAGAAATCAAAGCCAACCTATTCATGGTCGGAAAAGAGAAATGATTTCGAGGCGGGGAGATGGATTGACCAGCGAGTTTTCACACCAACGGTCAAACGTTCCCCATCTGTGGACCGTCCAAGAGAGCGTCTCCTGCGTTTAGGACCCGCCGAACTCAAGACTTCGGAGCTCCTGGCAATTCTCGTAAGGGCGGGCCTACAGGGCGAATCAGCCATGCAAGTCGGTGAGAAGCTTGCAGCCCGATTTGGAAACGATCTTCATACGTTGTCCCTGAAGGCTAGGGGAGAGCTTAAACAGATTAGCAAAGCCATCGGCGAAACAGCCTACTGCCAGATCATGGCTGCTCTTGAACTGGGAAAAAGGTTGGTCAGCCAGGAAAAATCCATTTCAGAGCCTCTTCACAAAATCAAGGATACGGCTGCTGCCCTATCCTTCTGCCGCAAGCACTTTACCAGGCTTGCCCAGGAGGGAGCTAAAGAAGAATTCCATGTTGTGCTCTTGGACCAGAAGCACCACGTGATAAAGACCGCCCAGATAACCGTAGGACTTTCGAACCAAAGCCTTGCGCATCCCCGTGAAGTGTTTCGACCGGCGATTCAGGAATCAGCTGCGGCCCTCATTCTGGTTCACAACCACCCCAGTGGCGACCCAACGCCCAGCCAGGAAGATAAGACGATTACCAAAGAGCTGAAGGGGGCAGCAGAGGTTCTAAGGGTGCGACTGCTTGATCATATTATTCTGGGAAAAGATAGAGCTCTGAGCATGGCGGAGGAAAAGATCTTCTAAGATAACGGCGAGGCATTCCTTCATGGAAGAGGCTGAGCTTAGCGAAGCCAAAACCCGAAAAATGCTGATCGACAAAGCCCTTGCTGCGGCCGGTTGGGGACCCATCGTCCCTTATAGAGAGAATACCCTCTGCTCCCACGGGTCTGTTGAGGAATACCCGACTTCCAAAGGTCCTGCCGATTATATTCTCTTTCATCAGGGAAAGGCCATTGCCTGCGTGGAGGGCAAGAAGGTCAAGGTGGCGCCCATGAATGTGCTCCAGCAGGCCAAGAGATATGCGAGAGGTTTTCCCCCTGGTCCATGCAGCCATGGTTCTTTCGGAGAATTCTGTATTCCTTTCATCTATTCTACGAACGGCAAGATCATCTGGTTTCAGGATTTGAGGAGCCAGCAAGATCTGCCAAGAGAGGTGGCGGCATTCCATACGCCGCAGGCTCTCTCTGAAATGCTGAGCAGAGACGAAGGATCGCCCTCGGACTGGCTGATCAACACTCCGATTGATCGAACAACTCTTTGGCCTTTTCAAATTGAGGCGATAGAGGCCATTGAGCGGGCTTTCATCAGCGGCAGACGACACATGCTTGTCGCCATGGCGACGGGAACGGGCAAGACCTTTACCATCGCGAATTTGATCTACCGGTTGATGAAGTCAGGCTTTGCAAAGCGTATTCTTTTCCTGGTAGATCGACGTGCCCTGGCCGCTCAGGCTGTAACGACTATGGCCAGCTTTGAAGCAGAGCCGGGTTTGAAATTCGACCAGATCTATGAAGTCTACAGTCAAAAGATCCGGAAAGAAGATCTGGACGAGAGCATGAAGTTCGACCTTAAGCTCATGCCTCCCAAGTACCTCACGAATCCATCCGCCAAAGACAGCTTTGTCTATGTGTCAACGATCCAGCGCATGCGGATCAATCTGTTTGGTTCAGAAGGAATGTTTGGGACTTTCTCAGGCGATACGGATGACGATTCCGACGCCTCGAAACTGGACATACCCATTCATGCGTTTGATCTGATCGTCGCTGATGAATGCCACCGGGGTTACACGGCTCAGGAAGAGAGTAAGTGGCGGGAAGTTCTAAATCACTTCGACGGTGCAAAGATAGGGCTCACCGCAACCCCTGCGGCCCATACCAAGGCCTTTTTCAAGCACATGGTCTATCGTTACGATTATGAGAGGGCTGTCAAAGAAGGTTTCTTGGTGGATTATGATGCGGTCGCCATTAGATCGGACATTACCATCAACGGAGCCTTCTTGGATGAAGGAGAAGAGGTCGGGCTTGTGGACACCGGGACCGGCCAGATTAGCTTTGAATTCCTTGAAGACGAGCGGGAGCTGCCCGCGCCAACCACGGAGATCGACTGGACTGCACCGGACAGAAACTGGAAGATCATTCAGGAGCTGAAGAAATATCTTCTGGATCAGGAAAGACAACTGGGACATTTTCCCAAGACCCTAATTTTTGCCCAGAACGATATCTCTCATATCTCGCATTGCGATCAGCTCATCCAGATCTTGCGAGAAGAATTCAATAAGGGAGATGATTTTGTTCAGAAGATCACAGGAAATCCGAACGTAGACCGGCCGCTTCAAAGGATCAGGGAATTCAGAAACAGGGAAAATCCGGGGATTGTGGTGACGGTCGATATGCTGTCCACAGGTGTGGATGTGCCGAAAATTGAAAACATCGTCTTTCTTCGGCCAGTGAAATCACGGATTCTGTTTGAACAGATGATGGGCCGAGGCACACGGCTTTGCCCGGAAATCCACAAAAGCCACTTCACCGTCTTTGATTGCTTCAATGGCAGTCTGCTGGAGTATTTTAGAAAGACCACGGGAATTACGGCTGAAGCGCCTGCCAAACCGTCCAGGTCCATCCGGGAAATTGTCCAGGCGATTGCCGACAATGTGGATCGGGACTACAACATCGGCGTCCTGTCCAAAAGGCTTCACCGGATATCCAAAAGCACTACTCAGGAAGGAAGGCTCCAGTTCCAATATCAATTCGGCACAGACATCGCCGAGTTTGCCCAGACCCTGCGTCAGAGGCTCGAACAGGCATGGCCTGAGACAATGAAAATCCTGCAGAGCGAGACCTTCCTGGATTTTTGTGAGAATTATCCGCGGCCAAAGAAAACATTTGTCCGAGCTAACGGGCCCGAAGATATTGTCACTTCAAGGGTGGTCTTCAGGGCAAAGGACGGCAAGGAGCTGGGACCTGAAGACTACCTGAAGGAGTTTGAACGATTCGTGAAGGAAAACCCGGAACACATCGAGGCTTTAGAGATCTTGCTGAAGCGCCCTAAAGACTTTGACGCCAGCCAGCTGAAGGATCTCCGTATAGCACTGGCCACAAAACCTGACTTTCTGGT
>JAHECH010000045.1 GCA_024641835.1 Deltaproteobacteria bacterium | reverse complement strand
ATCCATCTGTCATGAGCTGACTATGTCCCACATTTTTTGTTGGACACAGGGGGTACGGATTGGGGGTCGTGGGGGTCTCTTTCCCAGTCTCTCTTCGTTTCCTCATTTTGAAAGAGACCCCCGCGGCCCCTCAGGCGTTTCTAGTACCCCCTGTGTCCAGTAACCCTACATATGGGTAAAAGTCAGATCATGAGAGAGGGGAGTCCAGATCATAGGGTGTCAGGCTTTCGAAGCCATCTTCTGTCACCAGGAGTGTCTGTTCGAACTGCGCCGAAAGGGAACCGTCATCCGTGACCGCTGTCCAGTTGTCGGGAAGAATTCGAAGCTCTTTTCTTCCAAGGTTGATCATGGGCTCCACTGTGAACACCATGCCTGGAACGAGGACGATTCCTTTGTCCTTTTGACCAAAGTGGGGGAGCTGGGGAGGTTCATGGAACTCAAATCCAACGCCATGGCCAACAAACTCTCTCACCACAGAACAGCCCTCCCTTTCAGCATAGCTCTGAATGGCCCACCCAATGTCTCCGATCCGGTTGCCGGGCTTTATCTGTGCCATTCCAGCTTTAAGACTGTTTCTTGCCACGTGAACGATCTTCTTCGCTTCAGGGCCTGGGGTTCCAAGAAAAAAAGTCTTGCTGGCATCAGCGTAGTATCCATCCACGATGGGAGTCACATCCACATTGGCAATGTCTCCCTCTTTGAGGACTCTGTTTCCTGGAATGCCGTGACAAATCTCCTCATTCACCGAGACACAGACACTTTTGGGGAAGCCGCGGTAATGGAGCGGGGCGGGTTTAGCGCCATGCTGGATTGTGAATTCATGAACCAGGGTATTGATCTCGTCCGTGGTCATCCCGGATCTTATGTGCTGCTCAACCAGGTTGAGGGTTTCAATAGCAAGACGGCCGGCCCGCCGGATGCCTTCGATGTCCGCCTTTCCTTTTAAACGGATACCGTAATCTTTAAGATACCTTTCCTTGGTTTCTTCAGGGCTTGAAGCTTCTTTGCCGAGACAGCATTTCTTATATTTCAGTCCGCTCCCGCAGGGACAAGGATCATTGCGCCCCACCCTTACGTCTCTTTTTCGAAACAACACCTTGAGGTAACCCTCCCGTATTTCTTTCGATCAGGATTTATTCGCCTTCACCGGAATACCCCGCAGCATGCTGCGGGCAGCTTCATCGAACCTTGCAGAACAAAGCATATCACTGTGCCTACCCTGCTATAAATATCGGGGCCGCGGGGGTCCCTTTCAAAATGAGGAAACGAAGAGAGACCGGGAAAGGGACCCCCACGGCCCCTCGGAAGGTCACTGGAGCGATCTTGCGGCTCCGAGAGACCACCTTCCCACGGGGGTGGAGTGCTCCTGCCGGTTCAAGAGCCTCCTGAGATATCACATCAAAGACAGATCGGATTTGGGCGACAGCCTGTTAAGACCTATCAGAAGAGTCGCTCCAGATCAAGCTTTAAAAGCACATGTCTCCCCGGATAACCGGGAGTAAATTCTCTATTGAATCCTGTGAACTTAAGGAGTATTTAAACCCAATATCCGAGACAGTGACGTCCTCTCCAGCTTTGCCGCTTCATACGCTGGATCGCGTGAACTCTTATTGAAGAACCATAAATCCTCTTGAAAAACGAAACCAAAAAACTCTTTCAGTCCCCCCACATTTGGACCTTTACCACCTATTTTACTGAAGGGCTCCCATACACGGTTATTCGCGTCATTTCCTCTGTTTTTTTCCGGGATATGAAGGTCAGCCTCGAAAGCATCGGCCTAACCTCCCTTTTCGGCTTGCCTTGGGTTCTGAAATTTCTGTGGGGCCCTCAGGTCGACCTCTACACCACAAAGCGGCGCTGGATACTTTTCACGCAGTTTTTGCTGGTCCTGACGGTGCTTGCAGCTGCCATCCTTTCAGGCCTTCCAGATGGAGTCAAGGCGATTGCTCTTCTATTCTTCATCGGTTCCTTTATAGCTGCAACTCACGATATGGCCATTGACGGCTATTACATGGAAGCCCTCGATGAAAAGGACCAGGCCAAGTTCGTGGGATACAGGATCATGGCCTACCGTATCGCAATGATGACGGGTGCCGGCGTCATTGTGACTATAGGTGCAACCACGAGTTGGTTGACCGGTTTTCTTGCAGCCGCAGGCCTCCTGGCACTCTTTTTCGTCTACCACCTGTTCTTCTTGCCGCGCATGGAAAAGGAGGGCCTCCCATTCCAGGCGCTTCTCAGAAATCTCTTGTCCGTCAGGACCGTATTATGGATGCTGATTTTGCTTGTCTTTGCTACAGCCGTAGGATGGGGACTCAAACAGGGTTGGCGTGAATTGGCAAGAGTTCACATACCGATCTTGTCTCACATCAGATTCTCCGGATGGGTCGGCGTCGGACTCCTTTTTGCCCTCTCCCTGCTTGCTCTCTTCAGGGATCAGATGAAGAGCCTTTTGCTGCGTCACCGGAATTCTTTCTACTCCCGGGCTTTCATCGCTTACACAGATCGGCCTCGAATCGGGACTGCCATTGCCTTCATTATCCTCATGAGGGCGGGAGAGTCCATGCTCGCCTCCATGGCGTCCCCCTTCATGGTGGATCTCGGAATCAAGATGCATTACGGATGGATTTCAGGGGGCGTCGGCCTTCCTTGCTCCATCGTCGGTGCCATGGCAGGCGGCTGGACGATCGCCAAATTCGGCCTTAAGAAAACCATATGGCCCTTCCTGCTCGCTCAGAACCTCACCAATGTGATCTATATGTTTCTTGCTTCCCATTTAGGGGAATACCTTGTTCTGAACGCAGGCGCATCGACCATCACCCCCATAGGCAGCTTCAACCTCTTTCTGGTGGCAGCCGTGCATGGCTTTGATCAGTTTGCCGGAGGCCTGGGTACTGCTGTTCTCACCACTTTTCTCATGAGAACCTGCCTGCCCAGTTTCAAGGCTGCGCACTTTGCCATCGGAACAGGTCTCATGAGCATCAGCGGCGTATTTTCCGGGGTACTGGGTGGGTTTTTTGCAGGATGGCTCGGATATGCCACTTTCTTCGGCATCAGCTTCCTCGCCTCCATCCCGGGTATGGCGATGATTTGCTTCATCCCGTTTCTCGACTCAAGGTAGAGCGAAAGGTGAGAGAGTAGCTGTAGGGAACGTGTCTCAACAGGGCCACAGCCGACCAACCCAAGCCTTCGTCGGGACACACTCATTCCAAAGGAACGGCGACATCCTTTACAACGATCTCAACCTCCTTCACCCCATTTACTTCCTTGGTGACCTGGCGAAGGTCCTCTTTTATCGTATGTTTCCCCCGGGCAAAAATCCCGCCGGTCAGAAACGATCCGGTTATTTTTATCATCCCATCTCTCGCCCCAACTTCCAGCTCCAGCCCTTTGGTACGATCATGGGTTGCCAGACGGACTTTAACCCGGGTGGCCAAGACAAAATCTTTCACCATCTTTTGCGTTTCCAGCGTATCCCTAAATTCCGGCTGATTTAGGGTGGAGATGATGATTTCGCTGGCCGTGTCGAGACTCATGTACTCCAGATTGATCACTAAGTGGTAGAGCGCAGGATCCCTCCAATCCACATTATACAAGAAGCGGGTCCACTTGATCCGGTTTTCGTCCATCCGTTCGATCATCTTAGCCGCTTCTTGAAAGCTGATATTTCGCAGCTTCATCAGGTTCTGGGCTCGGTATTTCAGAGGGGCGATAATTCGTACATTGAGAAGGTGTCGGATTCCCCTTAAAAGGAAATGGCCCGCGTGACCATGGTAGATGAAGGACCCTTGTTCGGCGCGTTCGGCCAAGACCAACTGAATAGCTGCCATGTACAGGGTTCGCTCAGGGGAAGGCCCGTGAATAAGGCCTTTGGTTTTTTCCAACTGTTGATTCAAGGCGGCCTCGGAGACTCCGAATTGCAGGGAAGCCTCTTTGAGGATCTCCCGGCTTATGGCTGGGATGCCCAGCTTCTCTGACAGGGAATGGGCTAAGGCCTCGCCGCCAGATCTGGTTCCTCTCGATATGGTGATGATGGGCATGCCTTCTCCTAAATCTTATGTTGAGGCTGAGAGGTTAAGGGCTTTGGCGACCAGATCTCGAAGTTGAGATAATTTGAAAGGCTTAGCGATGAAATCGAAGACGCCCATTTGCAAGGCTTGTTTGGCTTTTTCCACCGTGGCAAACCCGGTTATCATAATCACCTTGGTTTGTGGGGAAACCCTTTGAGTTATTTTCACGACCTCGATTCCGTCCAGCTCCTTCATTTTTAGGTCGGTTATCAAAACCTGGAAAGGGGTTTCGACAATCCTCTTAATAGCTTTTCCCGGCTCCACGAACGTCTCCACCTCCAGGTCCATTTTCTCCAGCATAGAGCGCAGGCGTTCGCAAACAATCGGTTCATCATCCAATACCATCACTCGGTTTTTCTCTTCCATAATCCCTCCGAGCAGGTTTCGATTTTTTCTCCAGCTTTTCAAGATTTCTCGCCGCCCCTTGGACCAATTTAACAATCTGCTCCAATTTGAAAGGCTTGGTGACGAAAGCAGCATTCAGGTATTCGGTCTCCCGGCATCTTTCGATGGTCGGGTAGCCGGTGATCAGGATCGCCTGAGTATCAGGCTGGTGCTCCTTGAGGTAACTGATAACATCCAATCCACTCGGTCCATCCATCTTCAAGTCGGTCACAAGGATATGAAATTTTTTTTCTTCCAATCGCTTCAGAGCCTTCGGGCTTTCGGTAAAAGTCTCAACCTGAAAACCAGCTTTCTCTAAAACCGGTCTTAACCGTTCGCCCACAATGGCTTCATCATCCAAGACCATCACAGAAATCGGTTCTTTCATACAAGCCTCCTCTCTTCCGCCCCCTTTTCTCTGAACTGCCCTTCGAAAAAATCAATGTCCATGTCGGATCGCAACAAGACATCCAACTGGCGGGTAAAGCCAATAAGTCGACCAACAAGCCGCAACTTTTCTTCCATGGTATCCCGGGTCACCTTTTTTATGCGCGCAATGATTAAGTCTCCCTTGGTTTCAACTGCAAAATCATTTCGGACCATGATCTGGGCCAATAGTTGGGCCCTCCGGCTTCTGCGAGTCATTTCGGTGACCCCTCCGAAGAAGCGGAAATAAAGATAATTTCGTTCCTGATTTTCGGACATGGTTACGTCGATCATATTGAAATGATATCCCAGGCGCAAACTCAAATTAAGATATTCCCCGGAAATGATCGCCAGATTCCCTGTGATAGAGCGCGAGGAATAGGTTTCGGTAAAGCTGAAACTGGATAAAAGCCCCTTCATATCCAAATCAACCGGTTGAGACTGCCAAACGCCCGGCGCCGCTAAAACTTCAGCCAAAATCCGCAAAGGCTCACACAGGAGATCATCAGGGGAGATGATCCGCTCAGTGGCCTCTTCCTTAAGACCTCCACCGATATCCACCAAAACCAAATCCAGCGGTATGGGAAGCTTCAGCTTTTTGGATGCTGTTTTCAAACCCAATTGCGATGGGGAAATTCCTTCGGCAATTCTTTGAACGGCTATTTCATGGGAAAAACGGACAATATCATGATACGTGGTGCAATGGGCCGCGGTAAAGTCTTTAGATTGCGGGTCGCTCAGATTAAGCGTGGATGTCTTCTTCAACAACCGGCGGAGCAACCTGAATTCATAAGTTTCGTCGTAAGGCATCTTTTCGCTCAAATGGGCGGTTATGAGTTCCTTGACGATCCCTTCATAAATCACGTTTTCTTCGGCATCGACTGTTACCTCTTGACCTGTCCGTAAAACTCCGGTTGCCTGCCTTGTATCGACAATGGTTGGAACGCGAAATTCTCGTGAAATAGTGGCGAGATGCCCTGCCACGGATCCGATATCGGTCACTATTGCACTGGCCAACGGGACCAGTTTAGACATCCTAGGGGTCGTATGTTTCAAAACCAGGACCGAACCTCTAGGGAAGCGATTGGCTTCTTCTTCCGATTGAACAAGAAAGACTTTGCCAGCCCCAATTCCCCGGCTGGCCACCACCCCCATCCCGTCCATCAACACCGGATAGTCCTTGACCGATGCACTGATTTTTGTTTTATCAAAATGCAGATCCCGTGAAACCTGTAGAGGGCGGGCCTGCAACAAAATGAGCTGACCTTGCTGGTCAAAGGACCATTCGATGTCCTGAAAGGATTTCATATGCTGTTCCACGCGCTGGGCTGCTTGAACCAGAAGGGAAAGGGCCGACGGATCCAAGCAAGGTTCATTCTGGAGGGAAGGAGGGACTGTTTTCATGGCAATACCACCCTCCTCTGAAATCCCATACTGTGTTTCTTTCTTGCCTATTTGTTGATGTAAGAGCGCATAGGGATAAGTCTTGGAGACGAAGTATTGATCGACTTCTCCTTCTCCCTCTACGACCAATTTGCCCAATCCCCAACAAGCCGAAATGACCATTCGCTCGTGGCCGATTTGGTTAGGATCGGTGGAGTAAATGACCCCACTTATCCTGGCATCGAGCATCCGGGTACACCCGACGGCCATGGCAGGCTCTCTTCGCTCACCCCAGGCGTTTTCTCCGTAGGAGAGAACCCGAGGGGAAAAGAGGCTGGCGACCACTTCTTTATATCCTGCAAGGATGCCTGAAGAAGGCACATTCAGCACCGTTCGATATTGCCCGGCATAACTAAATTGGCTGTCCTCCCCCATGGCGCTGCTCCTAACGGCCCAACCCGTTTTTGGTGCCTCTTTGCTTATGGACCCAGCCAACGCTTTCCTGATCGCCTTTTTCAGATCGTGGGGAATCCGCGCTTCGAGGATCGTTTCTTTGAGGTGCTGGGTTTTTTTTGTTACTTCTTCTGTGTTTTCCAGGGTTCCTGCCTTCATCAAGGAGTCGATCCATTCGCGGAGGCCACTGTATTCGATGAATCTTTCATAGGCATAAGTGGAGATCACAAATCCTTCCGGTACGTTCAACCCCAAGCGGTTCTTGAGTTCCCCTAACGTAGCCATCTTTTCCCCCACATAATCGGCCATTTCCTTATTCAAGGAGCTTAGGGGATAGACATAATTTCCTTTGGGAATGGTAAAACGGGCATTCAGTTCTTGATGGATTTCTTCCTTGGCTCTCTCCAGAGCATCGAATAACCTCATATGTTTTTTTTGGGTGATGATATTCAGGTTATAGACAATTTTGTAGATGACGTCTTCTAACTCAAGGGCGATGGATTCTATGTAGTGTTTGTCGAACAAATAGTCTCCGCTCAGCTTCTCACCCATATCAGCCATCAGTTCCAGGGCCCGACCGTTGTAGTCTAGAAGTTCCTGGAACTTTTTGAACAACTCTTGCACCGTCGATGGACTCTTGCCCTTTTTCCACCCCGCAATGTATCTGGTTAGATTTTGTAAAGGCATGCAGTTGCGATCTGTTAATGAGCGCCTCTGGAGGTGAAGACAATCCCTATGGCCAAGCCGCTCAGCGTGGCAACAATCACCGCCAGAAAGCCATACAATAATCCCTTTTCTTTAGCCAGCCGATGGAGGAGGTCAGTGAATCCCGATAGTTGGACTTCAATAAACTCCCTTTGGAGCAGGGTCCCCTTCCCATCCTGAAAACTGATTAGTTCAAGAGCATACGATCCCGGTGAGATCCGGGCCGGAAGTGGGAACTTGACCTCAATCTGATCAACACTTCCGCTGCTCAGGGGTTTAATCTGTATGGAGCCTTCCTGGATCTGATAAAGTCTATCACGCTCCTTCAGCTTAATCAATTCGTCGATCAAAAAGGATTTTCGGGAAGTCTCTTCTGTCTCCAGGCTGTCGAAGAGCAGGGATCGATAATCCATCCTTAGTCGATCAAGGGCTTTTTTGTCTGCGAGGGCCGAAAGACTCTTCGAGGTCTGGAGCAAATAAACCGTAGGGACATGGTGAAAGGTCACCTGGTGGATATTCATCCATAGCCCCCATACCCGTCCTTTTTCAAGAAGATGCAAATCCTCCTCAGGCCCTATTATCCTGAGAGCAACCTCATGATTGGGTGGGATCAGAGCTCGGACTGTAACCGCTTCTCCATGGTAAAAGCTTGTTATGAGAAGCTGTTGGGGATGAATCATCCTCAGGCCAGAGTTGAGGGTTTCGCCATGGGCAGTTGGGCAGAAAAGACTGCTGAGGAGGAAGATCAAAACACTGATCAAACATATTTCAGCCATCTTGGGCTCATTCATACTATAGGTGTCCTCCCCTATAAGCTAACAGAAGATCAGGACTTAAGACGAGTTCAAAGAACATCTTGACCATGACCAAGAGGATAATGCCTGCTAAGAGTATCTTTAGTTGTTCAGCTTTTAATCGTTTGCTCATCCGTGCTCCGATTTGTGCTCCCACCGAAGAGCCGATTAAAAGAATCAAAGCCAGAATGAAATCCACTGTATGATTGACGTAGGATTGCATGATCGTCACATTGACGCACGTGAAGAATATCTGAAATAGGCTCGTCCCGACCACGACATGCATAGGCATTCTTAGCAAGTAAACCATGATGGGGACCATGATAAAGCCTCCGCCAACTCCCATGATGGCTGCCAAGACTCCGACCAAGCACCCCAGAAGAAACGGTACGATCAAGGAGACATGGATTCCAGATTTATCGAAATTTACTTTGAAAGGCAGACTGGCAATCATTCGGGAATAAAGTGAAGGTCCCTTGCGCTTGCGTGATGAAGGTTCGCTGCGAAGAACGGGTTTTCGTATGCTTCGCAAACTTTCCTGAAACATATAAGCGCCGATGATCCCCAGCATGGCCACATAGGTTATTCTGATCACAAAGTCCGCATTCCCGAGAGACCGGAGTATCTTGACCAGTTGAACCCCTAAGCTGCCCCCCAACAGCCCCCCAACTAAAAGGACCAGGCCCATTTTGAAATCTACATTTCCCAACCGATAATGGGCATAGGTGCCTGATGAAGAAGCAGCCACTATTTGATTGGAATCGGAGGCGGCGGCAATGGTGGGCGGTATCCCAAACATGATCAAGAGCGGTGTCAGCAAAAAACCCCCGCCCACCCCAAATAGCCCTGAAAGGAAACCGACCAGGCCCCCCAGTCCCAGTAAAAGGGCTATGGAAATGCTGTTCCCGGCGATAGGCAAGTAAACGAACAGGTTCATTCTGATCTCCTTTTTCCCAGGGACCTGGCGAGATAAACTGAAAAAGTGGATCCGTGATTGATCTGGCTGTTAACCAATATCTTTCCCCCATGCTTTCTAATAATGCTGTAACTTATGGAAAGTCCCAGCCCGGTTCCCTTTTCTTTCGTAGTGAAAAAAGGGTCGAATATTTCCGAAATAATCGCCTGCGGTATCCCGACGCCTGTGTCAGTAATGTCGATTCTAACCTGGTCCGGGTCTTCTTCCCTGACCGATATGGTCAAACCACCTCCTCGAGGCATGGCCTGGATGGCGTTGATAATCAGGTTTAAGAAAACCTGTTGGAGCTGACCGAAGTCTCCTTGAACCAAGAGCCCGCTTTCAGCGGACAAATACTTCAAGTCCACGTTACTCAATTCCATCTCATGCTTGGTCAGTCTTAGTGTGGAGGAAAGCAGTTCTTGGACTGAAACGGCAACAAAAGAGGGTTGATCAACACGGGTAAAGTCGAGAAGGTTCCGCACTGTCCCGCCAGCCCGTTCAGCCTGCGCATAGATATCCCGGAGTCGCTTCTTCTTTTCATTATCGGAAAGGTCTTCCAGTTCGTCGAGGAGAGACTCGGTGGTGATACAGATGTTGTTCAAGGGGTTGTTTAATTCATGAGCGATTCCTGAGGTGAGAGTCCCGATGGCGGCCATTTTTCTGGACTGGATATAGAGCTCCTGATTTTTCTGAAGTTGATCCAGCATCCAGTTGATGGCAATAGCCAATCGGGAGAATTCGTCTTTGTAACGCTTGGCGGGCTGGATGGGAGAAAAATCTCCTCGGGCAATCCGGCGGGTGTACTCTACAAAGCGATTCAGCGGCCCGACAATCTGTTGGGCCAAAAAATGGGTCAGATAAATGATCAAGACCAAAAGCACTGCCAGGAAGACCAAAGGGATCTGGCGGGAAAGCTTAGAGAGGGTTTCCACTTCTCTGCGTTCTTGCTGTACCAGGTTCATCGCAAGGGCAATCATCTCTGCGCCATGCTGTCTTAATTCGCCCTCTATATCACCATAGGACTCCTGAGTGGTGCCTTCCACATCTTTAGCATTTCTGAGCTTGTCCAGCAATTTTTCGTAGCGATCGATGTGCGCCATCATGGTTTGCCACTTTTCTTTGCCGATGACGGCCGAAATATCCTTCTCTTGGATCTTAAGCAATTCTCGCGCGGTTTGAACATTCTCCAGGGCATCCACGAGGTTCGTTTTATAGAGGAAAAAATTTTTTTCAAACCTCCGGGCTTGCTGGATCTCGAAGGTAAAGGAACTTCCTGCTTCCATGAATTTCAGCTTTTGATCGATTCGTCCACCCAGAATGTAAAAGGTGATGCTCGCCCCAGCACAGAGAAGGAAGAGGACAAAAAATCCCATAATAATCTTGGCCCTGATACTCATGGTCGGCCGTTGGGTGAGCCCCTGCTGAGCCCGGGAGAGGGAGGCTTCCTCCACCACCAAAAATGGGGTTTCCAAAAGCGAGGCATCTCCAGGTTGTTTAAAGCTCTCTTTTTCAGAAAGGAGTTGTTGCAAGGGTTTGATCACCTCCAGCATGGAACCTTTCCCGCATAAGCCTGTCAGGTTTTTCCTTTTCTGCAACTTTGTTTTAGTCTGCCAAAGGACGGGCTGACCGTCAATCGTATTCTTCAGGGGTTGGTAGTTCTTGTGGCTTGGAGGGGACTTTTGATGCACAAAGGAGGGATCGAAATCACCAGCTCAGGATGAGAGAATAGACCTAATGAGAAAAGTATTCGGATCGAGTAGAATGCTTGCTCCAGCCAATCCATCCTGGTCGTGATCCTTTAGGAGTCTCAGTGAAACGGCAGAGGGGGTTGGTTCCAGGAGGAAGATGATGCTGAAAAGGTCGTCAAATCGGCTGCAGGGAAAGGGGATGCCTCTTTCGTTGACTTCAGAAACTTCTCTATGTGTGAGCGCGGAAAACCATATTTCAACCTGAGATGCAAAGGCAATTTCCTTGAGGCCTTGGAATACCTCTCTTCCGGTTTTCGCGAAATCCAGGCCGTCTAAAATCAGTGCATCAGGAAGGAACCCCACCTTTTCCCGGAGATTTTTCATATAGTCTCTGAGTCTCTGTAGTTCGAAGCTCTGGTTCAAATAGGCCAGGATCATCCTGTTTTTGTCCATTAATGCCTTCATTTCATGCTGATTCTTCATCCCAAGAGTCTTCACGAGGTCTTTGAAAATCACGTTGTAGTAAGAGCTCACTTTATCCGGAGGGGTCTCAAGAGAAATATGAACCAGCTTCTCATTATCCAGAAGCTTGTAAATAGCGATCTGAATCAAGCAAGCTGTTTTACCGACTCCTGCTCGGGCCATGAGCGCTCCGAGGTTCCCACGGCCAAGACCGAGGCGAGAGGACTTTTCAAGAATGCTTACAAGGCTGAGGCTCTTCAGATCCTTCATTTCTTACCCCCTTTGTTTCCGTCATTGACCTTTTTCCGCAGTTCCTCTGCGATGGAATCAGGCACCTTTGAGTACTTGGAGAATTCCATGGTGAACTCTGCCTTGCCCTGGGTCAGAGACCGCAAGGTTGTGGCATAGCCGAACATGTCAGCCAGAGGCACCTCGGCTTCTATGGTGGTGGAAACCCCGTCCTCCGCAGAACTCATGATCAAGCCCCTTCGCTGGCTAATGGAGGCCATCACGTTCCCCTGGAACTCCGAGGGACATTCCACAGAGACCCTCATGATCGGTTCGAGGACCATGGGTTTGGCAGTCAGATACGCCTGCTTGAAAGCCCCTACAGCAGCCTGCCGGAAGGCCAGTTCAGACGAATCGACCGCGTGGTACTGGCCGTCATTGACCGTCACCTTCAGACCAAGAACCGGAAAAGCCAGGAGAAGCCCTTTCTGGAGGCACGATTCAAAGCCCTTTTGAACAGCAGGGATGAACTCTGTGGGAATCGCTCCTCTCTTCACATCATTGATAAACTCAAAAATCCCTTGCTCTGAAGGCTCGATGAATCCCGCTACACGGCCGTACTGACCGGCCCCACCGGATTGCTTCTTGTGGGTGTAATTGAAGTCCGCTCTTCTGGAGATGGCCTCCCTGTAGGCCACTTGAGGCATTCCGGTTTCCACCTCAGCCTCAAATTCTCTCTTCATCCTCTCCACATATATTTCGAGGTGGAGTTCCCCCATCCCTGAGATGACCGTTTCCCCCGACTCCTGATCCACATAAGAGCGGAAAGTGGGGTCCTCCTTCACAAAACGACTTAGGGCTTTGGTCATCTTGTCAGCGGACTTACTCTCTTTCGGTGCAATGGCGAGGGAGAGCACCGGCTCCGGGATGAACATGGATGTCATGCCATAATTCACTTTGCCATCCGTGAAAGTGTCCCCTGAATAGCAATCCACCCCGAAAAGGGCAACGATGTCGCCTGCAGCGGCCTCAGAAATCTCTTCCATTTCATCCGCGTGCATCCTGACAAGCCTTCCCACCCTCACCTTTTTTCTTGTCCGGGTATTGGTCAGCTCGTCACCTTTACGGAGGGAACCCTGGTAAATTCGAAGATAGGTGAGTTGGCCATAAGAAGTCACTTCCAGCTTGAAAGCGAGTCCTACCATGGGGCTCCCGGGGTCCAGAACCAAAGTCACCTCAGTTTCACCCTGATTGAGATCGAGGGCAGTGTTCTCCTTTTCCCGAGGCGAGGGGAGGTATTGGTTAACCCCGTCAAGCAGGGGCTGAATGCCTATATTCTTATAGGCTGAACCAAGGAAGACAGGCGTGATCTGCCGGAGAAGCGTTCCTTTCCTGACCCCTGAATAGATCATATCAGGAGTCACCTTGTCCTCAAAGATAGCTTCCATCAGTTCATCTGAGAACATGGAAGCCGCGTCAAGCAGTTCTTCTCTCCGGGCCTTGGCTTCTTCCAAAAGAGGGGAAGGAACCTCTTCCACCCTCACCGTCTCCCCATAAGCTCCGTCAAAGTATATCGCTTTCATCGTGATGAGATCAACGACCCCTGAAAAGTCTGCCTCCAACCCCATGGGTATCTCCATGAGCACCGCATTGTGGTTCAGCTTTTCACGAAGTTGCTCT